>NZ_CP151979.1:1512500-1815000 GCF_038593265.1 Ureibacillus sp. FSL W7-1570 | reverse complement strand
AAAACACCATTTTCTCCCGGGAGAAAATGGTGTTTTTTATCTTTTGTCCCAGCCTCTTTTTCAATGGAGAAAAAATATATAACAAATGGTCATCGTAACTGTAATTTTGGATTTTTCAGAAATTTCTATGTATGATTGAATTATGAGTAAATCATGAGGATGTGAATGACAATGCCGAAATGGACTTGTCCCCATTGTTATCATATGAACAACAGCCATGCAACCTATTGTTTGAAGTGCGGTTATTACAAAGAAGATGCCAAAACGGATTTCTATTGGACATGTCCGGAATGCCAGGAGGAAAACAGCAATCATACCCTTTATTGCATAAAATGTGGACACCATTATGAGGAATTTCAGCCGAAACCGGCAAAAAATCCGAAAGAAACATCAAAATGGCCAAAATTAACCGAAAACGCACGGGCCATTCTTATCGTGGAACTTATCATCATTGGAATTGCAAGTTTCATCTCCATTTATAATAAAGAAAGTGTCAGCGACATCTTTCTGTCCATCTTGATCGTCCATTTATTTTTTGGATTGTATTACATAATGGTGGCATTTATAAAAAGTGGATTCGGAGAGATGATGAAATCGATTTTCATTCAAGGCGGAATCATCATCGGGATGTTGATCGTGGCAGGCTTGACAAGCGGGGCAACCGGTCAAACCGGGTTGAATGCTTACTCATTGAATTATTTAAAGAATCACGCGATTGAAGTGGATTATGATGAGTTGCATCAAATCGCCTTTGAACGTTATGGAAGCCAAAGAAAACAGCTGGTCAAATTTTCGGGCAAAGTCTTTCTTTTGGATGGCACTGAATATATGATGATTGATATGTCGACGGAACCGTTAAAAAATCAAGTGGTATATGTAAAAAGAAAAGAGCAGGATTATGAAGTCGGCCTAAATGACCAAGTGGAGATATATGGAAAAGTGTTGGGAACCGCTTCAACGGCCAAACATCTGGAAGAACAAATGACAGTGCCGGTCATCGAGAGTTATTCACTATTATTACGCTGATAAACGGTATTATTTGGCTGAAAAAAATAGTAAAGGGTGCAGCGTTTGCGGCGCTACACGATCCATTCTGCCCTTTAGAGGACGTCGATTCTTGCCATTAAAGCGATTAAAATTTGCAGTAATAATTGGATGTTGATGATCAAATCTGTGTCAGTTGTAGTAATTCTGACTCCTCTGGAATTTTCGACATATGTTTGTTGTCTATTGATTTGCTTTGATTTTACATTTGCAATTAATTCTTGCGTGATTCTTTCAGCTTCTCTGCTGCTGCCAATGGAAATGCTGAGAACCAAACTGATGGCAGCCTGCAATGCCACTTGCAGGGACAATGCCGCTTGCGTATCTGTCGTTGTAATTTCAACATCTGCTGAATCAATGACAATAATTTGCTCATAGGATTCTTGAATATTATCGATTGATCCTTCCAAGTTGTTTCTATCCCGATCCATAGGATGTACGGAAGAAGGATCTAATGCACTCCAACTTCTTTCTCTACTTCTTTTAGTCATATCGATTCCTTCAACAGCAGGCATATTTCCACGCCAAACTGTGCTTTTGCCCATGCCATTATTCCTCCTTTTGCGGTTTATGGGTCTCACTTCTTAATTGTTTTCACCAATTTGTTCACATTATTTTCTAAGTCCATAAGCAAGTTTTTTAACTTTCTTTTTTCTTGCACGCTTAATCGGGGTTTTCTAAGTTTTACCCCGTTCCTTTTAAGGACACTGTCTATCAGAAGGTTCACACTTTGATCGGTAACGGAATTCATACGGCGGTTTCTCCTGTCCAATATAATCCCTCCTTTCTATTTGGCTGCCATTAGATTATGTGAGAATCAAATCTATATTTGGGTAATTATTACGAGTTTTTTTAGAAAAATATAATAGAAAAAAACCGGATTCCTTTTGGTGAAAGTGAAGGTATAAAAAGTATGGGGAGAAATTTTTCTGAATGGAGGATTTTTTAGTCGGACTTTGACAATGGAAGTGGCCGAAAATCAGGGGAAATGAAAAAGAACATCTATATAAACATTCCATCACATAAAAAAAGCCGGATTCAATTCAAATCCGGCTTTTTTATGTTTTGTCATGAATAATCAATATCAGATTTCATTCACCGTTCATACAATAAACATAACGCCAATCCCTAATTATTGATGAATAGGCGTATAACTATGTACCTTTTTGCCTTTACACGTATAAATAATAATGAATTTTATAATGGGAGGAACAACAATGAACAGGGAGCTTATGCAATCTTTATTGAACAAAGTTGTCAGAGTTGACCGTGGAGGACCTGAGTCAAGGGTTGGAAAAGTGATTTCTGCACAAAGTGATTATTTCGCATTATTGACGGAACAAGACGGTGTAGTGTTCTATAAACTGCAACATGTTAAAAGCATTACACAAGATTCAAGAAATGAAATGAAGTTGAATGCAGAAGTGCCGGAAGATTTCAAACGGTTTGAGAGCTTTATGGATTTCAAATCCGTATTGACAGAGTTGCGTCATCGATGGGTGAAAATTAACCGTGGAGGACCTGAGTCAGTGGAAGGGGTATTGGAAGAAATATTTGATGATTATGCCACTATCGTCAAAAATAATGAAGTCATCCGTGTAGCAATGTTCCATATCCGCAATGTGAGCTATGGCTTGAAACCTGAAAAGAAAGAACCTGAAAAACAACAGGATGAAAACAGCCAACAATAGGGGAAACTTTGTGCGGATTGCATGTAAAAGGAGGCCCTAATTTTGAATGCGGATAATTTGTTGGATACTATCAGAGGTTTAGAAGGCTTAGAGATCGAATTATTTCTGGCTGAAAACCAATCCATTCATGGCACCTTATTAAGTGTTCAAGATGATCATTTGATTGTTAAAGCGGATGAAAAGATTTTATATTTTCCTATCACCCAAATCAAAGCCATTTCGAAGAATGTGAATGATTCAGGATTAAACAATAACGGTTCAAAAATTGCAACCATCAACCGGGCGAAACTGGATGAAATTCTAAAAACAATGTATTTGCAATGGATCACCGTCAACAGTTTCAACAATCAAAGCTTTTCGGGAGTGCTTAGCAGGGTTTTCAACGACTATATATTATTGATTAACGGAGACAGACAATTCTTTATATTAAAATCGCAAATTACAAATGTTCTTAATGAGCAAGTGGATGAAAATCAAATCGAAAATCTTGTATCCAATGCGGCATCAAACATCACCTTTGTTCCATCAGATTCAAACTTGTCTAACACGGATAACCAATTGACAGAAGAGCAGAAAAAAGCGATAGCGGAAACAATCAAAGAAAAAATGAAACAGCTTGTTCCAAGGGCAAATGAAGAAGAGACGACGCATCAGGATTCTCCGGAACAAACAACAGTTGCCCAACAAGAAGAACAGCACGAAGAACAAACAAACGTAACGGTCCAAGATGAGAATATCGAAGTAATTACGGCAAATGACACCTTCCTTCACGAATCACCTCGAAACGAATCGGAAAACCCGCAAGAGATTGAAATAAAATCAACCACAGCGGATGAAGATATGGAGAAAAAGCAGACAGCCACACTCGCTAAAAAGAAGAAAAAACACCAAAAAAGACCTCACTTCCAAGAAGTAAAATTCAACTCTCCAATACAAGATTGCACTTGGGAATTGACGACAATGGAAGCGGATGTTCCAAGTGATAAGAACAAGGAAACAGATGAATTGAATCCGGAACTAAAAAAAACGGATATTGCTTTGACAGAAGATATTGCAGCAATTGCAGAGAAAGAAGACTTCGACATCGGAATTGTTTCTGAATCCTTGGAAGAAACAGAGCAACCGGCTGATCAAGTGCATGAAATTCAACCAGTGACCGGAGAAATTGCGGTGGCAGCGGAGCAGGAAAATGCGGAAGAAAACGTTGAAGAGATTTTGGAGCCAATCGTGCACGCAGCTTCCGGTGAAGAAACAGACTTCTTGCATGAGCCGGTGAAAATGCTCATGGAAGATAATAAGCGGCTATTGGAATATCAGTACTATGCATTAATGAAATTTGCAGAAAGAATGTATCACATGGAAAACCAATATAGAGCCATCATGAAACATGCAGAAAAAATGTATTTGCAGTTAAAGGAGAGACGTTATTATTAAAGGTTGATAGGAGAAGGAGGGAAAACATTGATGATGCTCCTTTACTTCTCAATTGTAGGTGTTTTGTTTTATAAGTTATTTCTGAAATCACCGGTGCCAACAAAGGAAGAAGCAGTGGTGGAAACGACCAAGTCGACATTTGAAGAATCTAAGGCGGCTGTTTAAATGGTAGATTTTTCTACGATTCTCATGTTAATCATTTTTACTCTCTCCATTGCATTTATGCTTTGGAGACCTAAGGGGATCAATGAAACGATTCCGGTGACAATAGGGGCTGCGATGATTGTCGTACTAGGATTTGTAAGCATCCAAGATCTAAAAAACATTCTGAGTATTGTAAGTGGCCCCTCACTTACAATACTTTCCACTATTATGATGTCCATTGTATTGGAGAGTATCGGTTTTTTTAAATGGATTGCCCAAAACATTATCATAAAATCGAATAATTCAGGAATCAGGCTCTATGTATATATCAATCTATTATGCTTTTTTATGACGATGTTATTCAATAACGATGGAAGCATTCTCATTACAACCCCCATCATCATCCATATTATCCGGTTTTTATCATTGAAACCCCATCAATACACTCCATATCTGATTTCCGGAGCACTGATTGCAACAGCTTCAAGTGCACCGATAGCAGTAAGCAATATTTCCAATTTAATAGCGTTGAAAATTGTTGGTCTGGATTTAAACGGTTATGTGAAAATCATGTTCATTCCTTCGATGATTGGCATTTTTACAATGAGTCTGCTGCTATATTTCTTATTCAGAAAGAGTATTCCGAAACAATTGGGATTAATTTCGATTCACGACAAACCATCGAATATTTTTACCCATCCTCTTGATCCGTCAGCTGATACGGATATCGATCATCATTTATTTAAAATTTGCATTGCGGTTGTGGTGATTACCAGAGGAGCCTTTTTCGCCCTTTCCCCATTCGGAATTCCTCTGGAGTTGATCGGTTTAATTGGAGCATTTGTACTGATAGCGATCCGTTGGTTCAAAAGAAGAATGGGCATAAAAGATGTGGTCATGAATTCTCCATGGCACATTTTATTATTTGCCTTCAGCATGTATGTACTTGTATATGGGTTGAAAAATCTCGGATTAAATACGCTGATTATAACCACATTCAAAGAGATCGTTGAGCAAGGTGCATTCAACGCCACAATCATAATGGGAATATTGACGACAGTTCTTTCAAATATTTTCAATAATTTGCCTGCTGTAATGATTGGGACGCTGGCAATAACGGAAATGGGTTTGAATCCGGCATTATTGCAGGTTGCCTATCTTGCCAATGTCATAGGAAGCGATATCGGGTCATTGCTGACACCCATCGGCACATTGGCCACACTTATCTGGATGTTTATACTAAAAAAACACAATATAAGGATGACTTGGGGAAAATATATAAGTATTACAATTTTGATCATACCAGTTGCGCTGACGGTCAGTCTATTAAGCTTGTATTTGTGGGTATTGCTTGTTTTATTATAAAACATCAGAGTGGAATAAAATGATGAGGTGTAAAGAAATTACGGAATACACTCATTCTCCTCCTCTATGAAAAAGGATTTCCAATTGGATAGGGGGGGAGAAGTTATTAATAAAGCGAATCCAACTGCTCCCGCAAAAATTTGTTTCGCTTTTCAATGAACTGCAGAATAAAATCCCTCTCCTTCAGGAATTTTTTTCTGCGCTTCTTTATGTAGGGATCTTTTTGGAGATAAGGCAGAATTTCAGATTGCAGTTCATCGATTTGCGGCTGAATGGTTGAAATTGTGAACTGTTCCTGCAGTATGCTTTCCAAAATCCCCCGATACATTTGCTTAAATTGTTCGATTTCCAATAATCTGGCTGTTAAAGTGTTATATCCCTTAATCGGAACAAATTCAAGCCCAAGTGGTTCACCATGCAGGTTTCTTCCCCACGAACCATCATAATCCCATGGGGAGATTTCGAATAATTGGGTGGCACTATTGTGATATAAGGCGTAATTATGGATAAAACCATCAAAGTTTTGTGTACATACAACCCCTGCAAGCCACCTCAAATATTTCCCAACATCCAATATTTTTTGAATTTCTTCCCGAAATGTTTCATCAGGATAAGTGTTGATGATAATCAGCATATTTTTCAAGTGTTCATGGGTTTGGTAGGAATATTTTGTTGTATATCCATCCATCAAAGATTTTTTCAAGTATCCTTCAGGGGTGTACAAAGAAAAATTGGCATCATCATTCGTGGCATAATAGATCGAGCCCTCGGGCAAATTTTTTCTTTTTAAAAAATACTGATCGAATGATTCGATGGCTAAATAGATTCCTTGTTTTTCCCCGTTGATCAACAAGCGGATATGTCTCGATTCCGGTGCAAGCACACCGATTTTTTGGAAAAAATCAAAGGAGAGTTTATTCCGAATCAAGGATGGATCTTTGTATTCCGCATTTAAATGGATTTCGTGATGTCCGTCCATCAAATGAGGCTGTTCAAAAATGATATGGTAGGATTTCTTTTTGTGTTTCCGCAGTTGATTCCCTCTTAAACCGATACGAATGTCATAACGTTGGTCATTGATGGTTAACCGGGCATCAACATAAACATCTGCCCAAATATTTTTATTGATTCTTTTCAAATTCTTCTTAGATATTTCGATGGAATATGTTTCCACATGGATGCCTCCCAAAAATTATTCTTGAAATTGGAAAATCACCCAAAGCGTGAGCAATGAAATACATAAACTATAAAGAACAAATCTTTGTATATGGAGGGGATTAAGATTAGTACTTTATTAGTTGATGATGTCAGAAAACTGGTTGAAATTGCCGGAGAGAACGATTTACTTCAATATATGTTTAACAACCCGATCGAAGACCCGGAACTGCTCCAGGCGGCGGTTGAAGTGAAAAACAAGAAATCAAACGGTAGCAAAGGGAAATCAAAAGGGAATAAAGAAAGAAGCAAAGGTTCAAAAGGGAACAAAAGTGCCGGATCCAAAGGGGGAAAAGAGAGAAGCAAAGGCAACAAAAGCGGCGGTTCCAAGGGGGATAAACAGAAAAGTAAAGGCTCCAAAGGCAATAAAAGTGGTGGCTCCAAAGGAAATAAACAAAAAAGTAAAGGGTCGAAAGGAAATCAAATGGCAAGCCGCGATTCGAAAGGAAGGGAAGGAAACATCAACTCCTCCCTGGTTGCTGAAATCCAGCAGAAAGTGAAGGAGTATGTTGAAAAGCAAAAGCCAGGCACATAATAAGTGCCTGGCACTACTTAATAATGAAACCGATTAATGATACCGTTCAAGTGGATGGCTTCTTCCGCAAGTTTTGAAGCATTCTGCGCGAGGGTGTTAATTGCCTCCACTTGAATATCCACGCTCTCATTTGTTGCGGCTACCATATTTGTAAAGTCATTTGCGATGGTGTTCACTTGTTTCATAATTTCTTGAAGTTTATTTCCATCTTCATGGACAAGATCTACAAATTTACGGTTATTCAATACCAAGTTTTTAGTGGAAACAGAGGTTTGAATCAATTGTTCAATCACTTTGTCTGTTTGGGAAACGGCTTCCATGCCTTTATCGATCGCTTTAACATTATTCTCCACTTGGCTGACGGCCGTTTCCAAATCGTTGTATGTTTTTTCTAATAAAGTCATAATCTCTTCCGCAAATTCGTTCGTTCCTTCCGCCAGTTTCCGAACTTCATTGGCTACAACGGCAAATCCCTTCCCTGACTCCCCGGCGCGGGAAGCTTCAATGGAAGCATTGAGGGCAAGCAAGTTTGTTTGCTTTGCAATTCGGGTGATGGAAGCAACTTTCTCTTTCACGATATTGGCTTCTTGGGTAATTTTTAAAATTTTCGATGCGGAATTGACAACATCGTTTTGGATTTTTTCCATTTGTTGTTGCGCAAATTGAATGGCTTCTTGTCCCTTTCCGGCATTTTGTAATGCTTCGTCCGCACCTGAAACCGCTTTTTCCACTTCTTCCTGCATCTCTTGAACTTGACTCATCATGGTTTCCACCATTTCATTGGCATTGGCAATCGAATACCGCTGTGTCTCGGCACCGCTTCGGAAAGTTTGAACAGCTGCCGACAATTCTTCAAAAGTAGTAGAAATTCGTTGTGTTTCTTTCTCCTGCTCTTTACTGATCCGCTCCACGGTTTCGGCGGCATGTTTAAATTCATCGATGATTGCGCGGAGTCCTAAAATGACTTTATTGATTTCATAACCGATTTGGTGAAATTCGTTGCGGAAGCCCACCTTTTCGACCTGGGCATTCAAGTTTCCGGAAGATATTTTTTTCGTAACCCCATACCATTCCCGCAATCTTCTCATAATGATATGGTGGAAAATGAAACTTAAAATCCCGCTCACCATCGAAGTACCGAATAAGACACTGGCTGCGGCGACGATGTCTTTGCTTGCTATGTATGTGATGATGGCGGAAACGATGCCGGAGACCGCTGTTAAACTTCCGAAAATGGCCCCGATAAACGGCTCGTGAACAAGCCTGCCCAATCTTATATTAAAGCGTTTGCCATTTTTATCCGTTAAAAGTGGACATGATGCATCAATCAGTATTTCTCCCGTATTTCTTGGATAGATTTGCAGCAATCCTGTGTTAGTCTGTGCAGCTGCCAAACCGACTTTGTCATTGAAAGAAGAACCTTCTCTTAAACGGTTGGTATGGATGTATCCGAAGCCGTCTTCATCGACAATGACCAGATATTCGTCCCGATCCAGCTCCTTATCCAACACGTCCCGAATTACACTTATCTGCTCTTCAATCTCTTTTTCATAATCCCACTTGTCTCTGACTTTTGTGGCCACATTTTGCACTTTCATAAGCGCTTTTTTTGCAACACTTGATCGTAATAATCTCTCCATACAAATTCCCCCTGGATAGATAGAAAAATATGTTTGATCCCCTTTGTGAAAATCAACTATGTATTTAGTAATGCTAATATAGGAAATAATACCAAAAGACTCAGCTAATGATGTAAATTAATTCTATTATACCAGTAAATCAGTTTGGTTTTAAGAAAATGTTAGTGAAAAAGTAATATATTTTGTGTTGGACGAGAAAAAGTGTCCATTTTGGAACAATCCAAATAAAAATCAGGTTTCCAAAAATTGAAACCTGATTTTTATATCGGTAATTTAGTTATTCAAATACAGCCACCAAACGACCTTTTACTTCATGGTTTTTCAATTTTTCCAAACCTTTGTCGATTTCTTCGAATGGGATTGTGACCAAGTTTGGAGACATTTTTCCTGTCGCGAAACAATCATATACACCTTTCAAGTCTTCAACAGTGCCGCCGTTGCTTCCTAACAGTTTAATTTCTTTTGTAATCATCAAGTAAGTGTTGATGTTGGCTTCCAAAATTCCCATACCAACGATGACGACTGTTCCTTGAGGTCTGATCGCTTCCAATGCCTCCGCCGTTGTTTGTCCAAAACCGGCAAAGTCGACAATGACGTCACATTCCGCTTCTTTCATATCAAGAATCGAATCGTACACTTTGTGTGCACCGAGTTCTTTTGCCAATTGTTTGGCCTCTGGAGAAATATCTGTCGCGTATACTTTGCATCCTTTGATTAATGCCATTTGCAGAGCAAACTGTCCAAGTCCGCCGACACCGATAATCCCCACTTTTGTACCTTCTTTGGCTTGTCCGATGGTGAAGAGGGCACGATAAGCTGTGATGCCGGCATCGGTTGCAGCTGCTCCTTCCACAAAGGAAACGCCATCAGGAATTTTAACGCATTGTTTAGCAGGAACGCGCACTTTTTCCGCATATCCGCCATCATAGTTATACCCGGCGGTAATTTTTGTTTCCCGATCCATCGGGTTTACTCCGACGCGATCCCCAACTTTTAAATCTTCAACACCTTCTCCCACTTCAATAACGACACCGGCAAATTCATGGCCCATAATGACAGGTCCATTCGGGAACAAAGGCATCCAGCCCGGATCTTGCAATGCTGCGACATCTGAGTGGCAAAGACCGGCAGCCTTCACTTCAAGGACTACATGGCCAGGAATCGCCTTTGGATCTTCTTTTTCAATCAATTGCAATGGTTTGTTTGTACCGGAAAATAGCCATCCTCTCATCATAAAACGCCTCCAATATTAATAGTCAATAATATTGTACCCTTATTATTTAATGTAAAAAGTAACAAATGTGTTAAAATTTTAATTTTTTTAAACTAGCAACGTTCTATTGCCAAAGAACCGTTTTTTCACCCTGAACATAGAATATTTAGAGGAATCTTTATAGATTTTACTCAATTCATTCTGGAACAAAGAGGGATGAAAGATGGATTTTTTTATATTGGAAAATTATATATATCCTGAATCGGTCGTGATGATTCCTGTGCTTTATTTGATCGGGCTGTTCCTGAACCGGACCCCGAAAGTCCCTCCTTGGGTCACTCCATGGGTTCAAGTGGTTTTGGGGATCGCTTTTTGCATCGCCAATTACGGCTGGGTTGTTGAAGCGGTGTTGCAAGGGATATTGGTGGCAGGAGCAGCCGCTTTGATGAAAGATTTGTTCCACAAAGCAAATTACCTGGCGAAAAAGGAGAGAAACGGAAAAGAGTGATTTGGTACAAAATTATTGGGGCTGGGACAAAACCCGCCTCTTTATTTTTGCCTGCAAAGATAGTTTATATTGGTAGCAAATCTATCATATAATGATTAAATACAGTTAAATGATGAGGCGGGTGATGTCTATGAATTCGAAAGAAAGATATCAAACTCTGTTGGACAAAATGAACCAATATAATTCCGGAGAAATAGGAATTACTAGAGTTGCCTATACAAATGAAGAACAAGCCTGCACGCAAGCGTTCATGAGAATGTGCATGGATGCGGGACTTGCCGTTCGTATGGATCAATGCGGAAATGTGATTGCAAGAAGGGAAGGGAGAATGAAAAACCTTCCTCCCGTTTTGGTGGGCTCCCACTTGGATACGGTATATCAAGGCGGTAAATTTGATGGGGTCGTGGGTGTGATCGCGGCATTGGAAGTGGTGCACCGGCTAAATGATAAAAGGATTATCACGGATCATCCAATTGAAGTAATCTCCTTCGCCTGTGAAGAATCTTCCCGTTTTGGTGTCGCCACATTGGGAAGCAAAGCGATGACCGGAATGTTTGATAAAGAAAAATATAGACACTTAAAAGACCGGAATGGCATCACCCTGGAGGAAGCAATGGCTTTATGCGCGCTTGAAATAGATACGGTGGAAGAAGCAAATAGACAAGGCGAGCCGATCAAAGCTTTTTTTGAATTGCATATCGAACAAGGACCCGTATTGGAAAAGGAAAATAAAAAAATTGGCATTGTCACGGGCATTGCGGCTCCCGTCCGGTATGCCATCAAAATTATTGGGGCCCCTTCCCACTCCGGCACGACGCCGATGAACTTGAGAAGAGACGCATTGCTTGGTGCGTCGGAAATCGCTTTGGAATTGGAAAAGATCGCAATACAAGAACAACCGTATGGTACCGTTGCCACGGTCGGAGTGCTCGAGGTTGCTTCCGGCGCCATGAACGTGGTGCCGGGGGAAGTGGAAATCAAAGTGGATATCCGCGGAACTTCCATTGAATCTCGTCAAAGGGTCGTAAATCATCTGCATGAAACGATCCATTATGTTAAACAAAAACGGGGATTGGATGTGATTTGCCAGGAGCTGTCTTTCGAAGAGCCGGTGCCGCTTTCGGAACAAATCATAACACTGACGGAAAAGATATGTGAACAGAAAAACATCCCTTATAAAAAAATGCCGAGCGGTGCGGGCCATGATGCGATGAATATGATGAAACTTTGTCCAACAGGTTTAATCTTCATTCCGTCGGTAAATGGACTCAGCCATCACCCGGACGAATTTACGAGTTTGGAGGATATTTTAATAGGGGTCGATGTATTGGAGGAAATGGTCCTTCAATATGCAACATGCAATGAATAAAGCCAAACATAGGCAAGGTTAGGAAGAAGGAAAGCTACTTTCTTAACCTTGCTTTTTAATTGAATAAACATTTTATTTTCAGTGTCCAATTAAATTGTCCATTCCCATGTGAATGTTGGTATGTTAAAATTCATAATGAGATTGATTATCATTATCGTAACAGGGTTTTGACCAGGAGGATTCATAATGAAATTACATGATATATATGATGTGACCATTATTGGCGGAGGACCCAGTGGACTATTTTCCGCCTTTTACAGCGGTTTAAGGGAAATGAAAACCAAAATTATCGAATCCCAGCATTATTTGGGCGGGAAAGTCAATGTTTATCCCGAAAAATTGATTTGGGATGTGGGGGCATTAACACCGATTACCGGGGAGAAATTAATTCAGCAGATGGTGGAGCAGGCAATGACCTTTGAGCCTACCATTGTGTTAGGGGAAAAGGTGACGGAGATTTCCAAGGACGATGAAGGGATTTTCGTATTAAAAACGGATCGCGGACAAACCCACTTTTCCAAAACGGTCATTTTGGCAATCGGAGGAGGCATCATCACTCCCCAAAAACTGGAGGTGGAAGGCGCATCCAATTTTTATAGCGTCAATTTAAATTATACAATCAAATCTTTAAAGAAATTCAAAGACAAAGTTGTCCTCGTTTCAGGGGGCGGCCACACAGCGGTTGACTGGTGTAATGAGTTGGAACCGGTTGCAAAAAAAGTATATTTAACGTATCGGAAAGACCAGTTGAATGCCCATGAAGCCCAAGTTTCCCAATTGATGAACAGCACGGTGGAATGCCTTTTCCATACGGAAATTACGAAATTGATTCCTGACCAGGAGGGCACAGCCATAGGGCAAGTGGAATTGACAAATAATGAAACGGGAGAAGTCACAAATGTAACGGTGGATGAAGTGGTTGTAAACCATGGCTACATAAGAGAAAAATCATTATTTGAAAATAGTCCATTAAAGGTTGAATTCGTGAATGAGTACTATATTAAAGGAAATGAACATTGCGAAACCAATGTTCCGGGACTTTATGCGGTGGGAGATGCGGTGGATTATGAAGGAAAAGTCCACTTGCTTGCCGGAACATTCCCGGATGCCATCAAAGCGGTGAATAAGGCAAAACTGTACGTTCAACCTGATGCGGAAGCGATGGGTATGGTGTCTTCGCATAATGAAATCTTTTATCAAAAAAACCGGGAGCTCATTCATAAAATGATCAGTTCATGTTAGTGTGTTTATAGAAATGCGGGGTTTTATAATAAGGACTTTGAAAAAATCCGGAAATAGCGGATGGAAAAAAAGGACATGGTGTTAGGCCATGTCCTTTTTTCTATAACAGGGGAAGACTTGCCGGCTCACAAAATCTAGTTCATTCATATACTAATATGAATTCTGTATATATGGAGGATTGATGCATGGTTACAATCAGCTTATGCATGATTGTCAAAGATGAAGAAAATGTGCTGGAGCGCTGTTTAAATAGCGTAAAAGATCTTGTGGATGAAATCGTTATTGCCGATACGGGCTCGTCCGATCGAACAAAGGAAATCGCCCGGAAATATACGGATAAAGTTTTTGATTTTGAGTGGGAGGATGATTTTTCGGCAGCAAGAAACTTTGCTTTTCAGCAGGCGACGAAAGACTACATTTTCTGGATGGATGCGGATGATGTCCTTTTAGATGAGGATCGGGAGAAATTCAAAAAGTTAAAGGAACAATTGCCGTCCGAAGTGGATGCGGTGTCGATGCTCTATCATCTTGCTTTTGATGAGTATAATAATCCAACCTTTAGCTTTAGAAGATACAGACTGGTGAAAAGGGAGAAAAACTTTGTTTGGAAAGGGGCAGTCCATGAGTACTTGGAGGTTTCCGGAAAAGTGCTGCATTCAGATACAGCGATTACTCATCGAAGGGAAAAAAAGGAAGACTCCAGTGACCGGAATTTAAAAATCTATGAAAAGCGTTTGAAAAAAGGGGAAGAATTTACACCTCGAGATTTATTTTATTACAGCAATGAATTAAAAGATCATGGACAGTATGAAAAAGCAATCGAACATTACGAAGAATTTTTGAAGCTTGAAGATGTATGGGAAGAAGAAAAAATCCGTGCATGCATCAATATGGCTTATTGTTACAGAAGATTAGGGAATCTGGAAAAAGAGATTGAATCTTTGGTGCGTTCAATACAATATGATGTGCCGAGACCGGAAGTTTCTTGCCGAATGGGTGATTTGTATCTTGAAAGAAAATTATACGATAAAGCGATTATGTGGTATCAGTTGGCTTTAATGGTTGATACATCAAAAATTCTGGGTATTGTACAACAGGCATACTCCACTTGGTATCCATACTTGCAGCTTTGCGTTTGCCACTGGCACAAAGGCGATAAAGAAATGGCCGTTGAATATAATAAAAAAGCCAAAGAATATCGTCCGAATGACCGGGCGGTTCTTTATAATGAAGAGTTTTTCAGAAAACATTTTAAAGAAGTCGGCGATGAAAAATAAACAGGCTGTATCAGATAGATACAGCCTGTTTTCATGCATTTATTTTTTAAGATTTACCCAATTTTTCCAAACATTGTTTTTTATAATGTTCCGCTTTAAAACTTCCTGTTCCTTTTAGGATCAAGTATTTGGAGTTTTGTTCCCCAAGCTCCAGGCATTTTTCAAAACTTGCCAAAGCCTCATGATAATGGTTCGTTTGATAAAGGATCAATCCTTTTAGAAAATGCAAATCAACATAATCAGGGTATAATGCAATCGCTTTTTCAATTCCTTCCAACGCGTGATCCAAACTGTTCGTATCGACGAGAATGCCGTATTTTAAGCGGTAGAGGATGGAAGGCGGTTTGATGCCTTCCAGCAAAAACCGGAAGATCGATTCGTTTAGATAATCAAAGGCTTTTTTATAATCTCCGCTGCGATAATATTCATTTGCCAAATGATACTCAATCCATGGGCTGTGATTCGGATCTTTATATTCTTCTTGGATAAGCTTCAGGTTTCGTTCTGCTTTATTGCGCTTGGCGGTTAATTCTTCGATATATCCATAATGATGGATGGGGATTTCCAAATAATCGGTTGTGAAGCTGGAATCTTGGACAGTTGGGAAAATAGGGGCTTCGTGAATGCGATTATAGAATTTAATTCCTTTATGATTTTGAAATAAACGTTGTTGATAATAGATAAATGCATTTTTCGGATTTACCGGAAATGTTTCGCCGTAATAATTCAAAACGG
The DNA here is from genome assembly GCF_038593265.1 of Ureibacillus sp. FSL W7-1570. Lineage (GTDB taxonomy): Bacteria > Bacillota > Bacilli > Bacillales_A > Planococcaceae > Ureibacillus > Ureibacillus suwonensis. Next base: position 1,799,588 of record NZ_CP151979.1, on the reverse strand, counting down.
GCATTAAATACATGGTCGCAGTGGAATTGTTTAAGGTTTGCTTTAACAATTGTTCATGGCCGGTTTCCATTTCTTCATCCGCATCGAGCCACAAAATCCAATCCCCTTTGGCTTTTGAAAGGGCGAAGTTTCGTGCTTCAGCAAAATGATCTTTCCATTCAAAAGGGAAAACGGAGGCATTATATTTTTTGCAAATTTCCACTGTTTGGTCGTCCGAGCCGGTATCAACAATAATGATTTCATCCACGATTCCTTGAACACTTTTTAAACATTGTTCAATAAAATCCTCTTCATTTTTGACAATCATACAAAGGGAAATTGAAGGGGAAGACAATGAACCTACACTTCCTTTTTCCGTGGTATATGCATATTGTTTGCCAACCAAGGTGGAGGTAAGGGTGACAAAATAATCGTTACGTGATTTGATTCGTCTTCATCCGATTCCTTATTGGTTTCTTCATAAATACGGATGTAATAATAGTTCAAAATCTGGGCAACCGTTTTTTCGGAAATCATTTGATGTTCTTCAAGAAGAAATGGATATTGTTGCAATAACATTTGCATCTTTTCAAACAGTTCTCTATTTGCATCCGTAAAAAAAGGTGATATTGCTTCGGAAGAAATGAATGTTCGGTAAATATAAAAGTGGAGTAAAAGCAGCATGTGCAATTTTTCGATTAATACTAATGATTGGATGACTTGTGTTTCACTTTGAAGCAGTTCTTCATCCGATAGTTCTTGCGTTTGATGGCGACGTTCAAAAAAGTTGATCAGGAATTGGGCAAAAGAATGAATGAATGTTGAAAAGTTCAGCGAACATTGTAGCAACTCAACTTGATGATTTTCTTCCATTGTTCACCCCCCTCGTAAAAAGCATAATGCTTAATGATCGTAATTTTTTTCGGATTTACACTTTGGACAATGACAATCCCTCTTCTTCTTGTTAGGGCAATAGCATAATGAAGAATCGAACGGGTCTTTACAATGATGATGTTTACATTTACAATCTTTCTCTTCCTTGCATTCTTTACATTTGTAATGTTTACGAGGATGACAGCAAGATTTTTGATTCAGTGTCACCACATCTTCAAGCTTGAATTGGAGCAAGATTTGCGATTTCACTACGGTGCGCAACGTTTGATTGACGCTCTCATTGATTTTTAAGTAGCCATGAAAATCGCAAGGAGACTTTTTTATAAACATTTGAAGTTTTTCGGCTTCAGCATTCAAAATATGGGAAAGACCAATTTCCTCCATTGCAATGGAAGAAAGCAATAAATTGATGGTCTTACATCGATCTAATGTAATCTCAGGAGTAATATCGGGAATGGTAGGCAAAGACATTCAAAGTGACCTCCTTAAATAGATAACCATCCATGTGGCTCAATGTACTCTCATACACCCTCTAGTTTATTGAAACGAAGCTGGATTTGTGCCTAATTTCAATGATTTCGTTCATTTTTGAATCATTAATTTCAGAGTGCCTGTCACTAGTTTCCAAATGAAAACTGAGTAAAATTGATGTTGTAATGAGTGATTTCAAAAAAAACTGCAGACCACTTGAATCATTCAAGTGAGTCTGCAGTTTAAATGGATTGGCTTAAGCAATTCGATGGATGGACCAAACGATTGGAGCACCACCACCGCCAAGGTCTATGGTAATTGATAATCCATCATCGATATAGAATAGGCCTATTACATCACCTTCAGTAAGTTCCACTTCTCCTGCTAATGTGACCGTTCCATTACCAAGAACCCCTCTTATGTTAACTAATGCTAAACCAATGTTCAAAATTGGGAATAGTCCTACGATTAAATCATCGCCGGTAGTAATATTACGTACTGCAAATGCCGGGTTGCCAGCAAATGATATAGATAAAGCTACAGTTGTACTATAACTGATAGTTGCTGAGATCGAGTATCTACCAGTAGCTGGAACCGTAAAGTTACCACTAACAGGATCAAAGTCAGTTGTATTAAAGTATGGTGAAGCTATAGTCCAGTTGCCAAGCTGACCACCAGCGGCTACACTAGCTGCTGTTCTAACTGCTGAGAATCCTTCGATTGCAAAGTTTGGTCCCGTCGGTCCAGTAGGCCCTGTCGGTCCTGTTGGTCCAGTAGGCCCTGTTGGTCCGGTCGGCCCTGTTGGTCCCGTCGGTCCAGTCGGTCCAGTAGGCCCTGTTGGTCCAGTAGGCCCTGTTGGTCCAGTAGGCCCTGTCGGTCCAGTCGGCCCTGTCGGTCCAGTCGGCCCTGTCGGTCCCGTCGGTCCAGTCGGCCCTGTCGGTCCAGTCGGCCCTGTCGGTCCAGTCGGCCCTGTCGGTCCAGTAGGCCCTGTCGGTCCAGTCGGCCCTGTCGGTCCAGTCGGCCCTGTCGGTCCAGTAGGCCCTGTCGGTCCAGTAGGCCCTGTCGGTCCAGTCGGCCCTGTTGGTCCCGTCGGTCCAGTAGGCCCTGTTGGTCCTGTTGGTCCAGTCGGCCCTGTTGGTCCGGTCGGCCCTGTTGGTCCCGTCGGTCCAGTCGGCCCTGTTGGTCCTGTTGGTCCAGTCGGCCCTGTTGGTCCAGTAGGCCCTGTCGGTCCAGTAGGCCCTGTTGGTCCCGTCGGTCCAGTCGGCCCTGTTGGTCCAGTAGGCCCTGTCGGTCCAGTAGGTCCCGTCGGTCCAGTGGCACCCGTCGGTCCAGTAGGCCCAGTCGGTCCGGTCGGCCCTGTTGGTCCCGTCGGTCCGGTCGGCCCTGTTGGTCCAGTCGGTCCAGTAGGTCCAGTGGCACCCGTCGGTCCAGTAGGTCCTGTTGGTCCAGTGGCACCTTGAGGTCCGGTAGGTCCTGTTGGTCCAGTGGCACCTTGAGGTCCGGTAGGTCCAGTAGGTCCCGTCGGTCCGGTCGGCCCTGTTGGTCCAGTAGGTCCAGTGGCACCCGTTGGTCCAGTAGGTCCTGTTGGTCCAGTGGCACCCGTTGGTCCCGTCGGTCCGGTCGGCCCTGTTGGTCCCGTCGGTCCGGTCGGCCCTGTTGGTCCAGTCGGTCCAGTAGGTCCAGTGGCACCTTGAGGTCCGGTAGGTCCAGTTGGTCCAGTGGCACCTTGAGGTCCGGTAGGTCCAGTTGGTCCAGTGGCACCTTGAGGTCCGGTAAGTCCAGTTGGTCCAGTGGCACCTTGAGGCCCAGTAGGTCCAGTAGGTCCAGTCGGTCCAGTGTTACCTTGAGGTCCAGTCGGTCCAGTTGGTCCAGCGTTACCTTGAGGTCCAGTCGGTCCAGTCGGTCCAGTGTTACCTTGAGGTCCAGTAGGTCCAGTCGGTCCAGTGTTACCTTGAGGTCCAGTCGGTCCAGTTGGTCCAGTGGCACCTTGAGGTCCGGTAGGTCCAGTCGGTCCAGTGTTACCTTGAGGTCCAGTCGGTCCAGTCGGTCCAGTGGCACCTTGAGGTCCGGTAGGTCCAGTCGGTCCAGTGGCACCTTGAGGTCCGGTAGGTCCAGTTGGTCCAGTATTACCTTGAGGTCCTGTCGGTCCAGTCGGTCCAGTGTTACCTTGAGGTCCAGTAGGTCCAGTCGGTCCAGTCGGTCCAGTGTTACCTTGAGGTCCAGTAGGTCCAGTCGGTCCAGTGGCACCTTGAGGTCCAGTAGGTCCAGTCGGTCCAGTGTTACCTTGAGGTCCGGTAGGTCCAGTTGGTCCAGTGTTACCTTGAGGTCCGGTAGGTCCAGTCGGTCCAGTGGCACCTTGAGGTCCGGTAGGTCCAGTTGGTCCAGTGTTACCTTGAGGTCCAGTCGGTCCAGTCGGTCCAGTGTTACCTTGAGGTCCAGTCGGTCCAGTCGGTCCAGTGTTACCTTGAGGTCCAGTGGCACCCGTTGGTCCCGTCGGCCCTGTTGGTCCCGTCGGCCCTGTTGGTCCAGTAAGCCCTGTTGGTCCAGTATTACCTTGAGGTCCAGTAGGTCCAGTCGGTCCAGTGGCACCTTGAGGTCCGGTAGGTCCAGTTGGTCCAGTATTACCTTGAGGTCCGGTAGGTCCAGTTGGTCCAGTGTTACCTTGAGGTCCGGTAGGTCCAGTAGGTCCAGTGGCACCTTGAGGTCCGGTAGGTCCAGTAGGTCCAGTGGCACCCGTTGGTCCAGTGGCACCCGTCGGTCCAGAAGGTCCTGTTGGTCCGGTAGCACCTTGAGGTCCGGTAGGTCCAGTAGGTCCAGTGGCACCCGTCGGTCCAGAAGGTCCTGTTGGTCCGGTAGCACCTTGAGGTCCGGTAGGTCCAGTAGGTCCAGTGGCACCCGTCGGTCCAGTCGGTCCAGTAGGTCCAGTGGCACCTTGAGGTCCGGTAGGTCCAGTAGGTCCAGTGGCACCTTGAGGTCCGGTAGGTCCAGTAGGTCCAGTGTTACCTTGAGGTCCAGTCGGTCCAGTAGGTCCAGTGTTACCTTGAGGTCCAGTCGGTCCAGTAGGTCCAGTGGCACCTTGAGGTCCGGTAGGTCCAGTTGGTCCAGTATTACCTTGAGGTCCAGTCGGTCCAGTCGGTCCAGTGTTACCTTGAGGTCCAGTCGGTCCAGTCGGTCCAGTGGCACCTTGAGGTCCAGTCGGTCCAGTAGGTCCAGTGTTACCTTGAGGTCCAGTCGGTCCAGTCGGTCCAGTGGCACCTTGAGGTCCAGTCGGTCCAGTTGGTCCAGTGTTACCTTGAGGTCCAGTCTGTCCAGTTGGTCCAGTGTTACCTTGAGGTCCAGAAGGTCCAGTTGGAACTGGATCGAGATTAATATCTACAATTGCAGAACCTTCAGTTACTTCAATATCTAATGTATTAGATCTTATAGTTAGGGTTTCACCCAAACGTATTGTTGCAGTACCTGTATTACCTACTACATAGAATAAAAGCTGATCTGTATCAAATCTACCCGTTGGTCCAGTAGGTCCTTGAGGTCCGGTCGGTCCCGTCGGCCCAGTAGGTCCCGTCGGCCCAGTGGCACCTTGAAGTCCCGTTGGTCCAGTAGGTCCCGTCGGCCCAGGTGGCCCCGTCGGTCCTCCAGTGTCCGTAATTAACTCCGAAACTTGTTTTAGCTTATTGTCTAATAATAATTCTTTCTTAATCGACATTGCGATTGTATCATGAACACTGTTATTGACTTGTAGAAGATCTTCAAGGGACGCTGCTGGTGATAGCCCAGAAATACCGGGAATTGTTCCTAACGCGTATTGGATTTTTTCGCCCTCAGCGTTAAGAATATGAGCCAAACTTAATTCTTCCATTGCAATGGAAGCAAGGAGTAAGTTTATTACGTCAGCTCTTCTGATGGTAATATTGGGGGTTATATTCGGTAGATTGGGCTGAGACATTCCATAACTCCTTTCCTTGAAAAGTAAAACGCGTTACCATGGGAGTAACTCGATGATTTCGCATCAGTTAATGACCATTGGCAATACGGTCGTTTATAATCTATTCCTTGTTGGAAAGGAGATAAGGAATAAAAGCCCATTTTCATTGCAAAATCTACTATTAACAAAAAATCAGTCTACGATGATAGTTTTAATGCCATAAGATGAAAAATTAATAGTGCTTATGTTTATTCTTTATTAATTCAATTACTTGTTTTAATTTATTATCCAATAAAAGTTCCTTTTGGATTGTTGATGTTAAAGTATGGTTAACGCTGTCGTTGATTTTTAAAATTAAATCTGTTGTCGTCGGAAGATGGGGGGGGCTTCGTTCAGTTTTCCAATGGCAAATTGAATTTTCTCACCTTCCGCATTTATAATGTGGGCCAAACCAATTTCTTCCAATGCAATGGAAGCTAATAAAAGATTAATGACATCTTCACGGTCTATACTGATTTTGGGCGAGATGTCGGGAATATTCGGCATCGACATAGACTGATCTCCCTCCACATGGACTTAAACGTACGTCCGTTTTAGGCATACATACAATAGTAATATATTCATCATTTATTGTGGGGTTCATCCGGCAATTAAGACGGGGCATTTGCCAGCATCTCAAGTGGAAGTATCCGCAAAGGTGCGGCAGTAATGGATGAATGGGCGAAAGTCCGCATATAGAGGGGATATTCGTAATTAGCTGCAGTTTTTTCTCCAACCGTTTTTATCATTATCTTTCCTATTAAACATAAAGGTGCTCTTTAAAGAGCCGGATCCTTTGAAAGTGCGGACCGAATCAATGGTCGATCTGTTACCGGCTTTTTTCAAAATATGGATTAAAATTATGAAGGATTTTTCTTGGAATCAAAGCCGATTTCCAAAAGGCATAAAAAATGTTGAAAAAAGTAAATTTAATTCTCTTGACCAGAAAAATCAGAAGATTCAAAATGAAACTATACAAGAAAAGGGGTGGAGAAATGGAATATTTACAATATCGTCAAACAGGGGAAATCGGTTACATTACCATCGATAATATGCAGGAATTTAACACTTTAACCTTGGATTTGCTTGAAGAATTGGATGAACTATTGAAGCGGATCGCAGCGGCGCGGGAAGTGAAAACCGTTGTGATTGAAGGTTCCGACAAAGTTTTTTGTGCGGGACACAGTTTGCGGGAAATTGAAGAAAAGACAGAAAATGAAGTGCTGAAGCTTTTCCAAACTTGCTATAGAGTGATGCGTACAATGCGCGAGATGCCGCAACTGGTTATTTCAAAAGTGAAAAAAGCGGCGGTTGCAGCCGGCTGCCAATTGGTTGCAGCCAGTGATATGGCGGTTGCCAGCGAAGAAGCCAAATTTGCAACACCAGGTATTAATAGCGGTCTATTTTGCAGTACGCCGGCGGTATTTTTGAGCCGTAATATAGGTAGAAAAAAAGCGGTGGAAATGTTGTTTACCGGGAACTTTATTACTGCGCAGGAAGCCCTTCAACATGGTCTTGTAAACAAAGTGGTTCCAGCCGAATTGCTGGATGAGGAAACGGAAAAGTTGGCAAAAGAAGTGACGAAACAAAGTTTAAATATCATTGAATTAGGGAAGCGGCAATTCTATCAACAAATTCATATGGAAGACTTCCAAGCGCTCAATTATGCGACAGAAGTGATTGCTTTGAACAGCAAGCATCCCGATGCGCAGGAAGGAATCCGGGCGTTCTTTGAAAAACGAAAGCCGGTTTGGAATGCTACCAAGACTACTGTAAATTAAATAGGTTAGGTATATGAAAGGGGGAATCTGAGCGTATTCAAATTCCCCTTTTTGATTTGGTTTACGGAATTTCACAGGGCATTCATGATCCATCAAAATGTTCCCCATCAATAGCGTTCCTCTTTCAATTGCCCGATATTCAGAATGAAATGGCCCTCTTTATTGACCCGGAGCAGTTCTTTTTTCTTCAATTGATTTAGCGTACGGTTGACCGTTTCCCGGCTGGTGCCAATCATGTTGGCCAAATCGCGGTTTGTGAATTGATTTTTTATAATAAAAATATCGTTTTCCATTTCTTGACCATGGTTTTTCGCCAAACGGATCAGAAGGGAGACGACTTGTTCATAAGAATTTTGTAAAATTTTTTCTTCCAAACGATTTTGCAGGTCAACGATTAAATCCCCCAGAATACGGAAAATTTTTATACATACTTGAGGATTCTTCATTAAAAATTCTTCAAAGGAATGAATCGGAATATAAATCAATTGCGATTTTTCCACCGCTTGTGCATGGGCAGGATAATTTCCTTTTCTAAAAAACCCTTGATGGGGAAACATTTGCCCTGAAACGAGTACATTAAGGATTTGTTCTTTTCCTTGCAAATCGGTGCGGTAAATTTTTATCATTCCTTCTTGGATAAAGTAAACGTTTGCCAAAGGATCCCCTGCATAAATACATGGGTACCTGCTTGATACTGGCGGGATTTTGCAATATTCACAATGGGCATCATTTCATGGTCTGACAAATCTTTAAAAAGAGCAAATTGTTGAAGAAGGGATTGGATGGATTGATTATTCATAAATTCAACACCTTTAAACATGTATGTTATATATTACTTTAACATAGTGATGGATTGTTTGTAATAAAAAATTTTGCAGAGTGTGTTTTATCTCACAACCCATTCATCAATACAAAGCTATGATTGATGTTGAAAGCATTGAAATGAAAATGGAGGTTACGAATATGAAAAAAATTTCTGTCAGTATAACTGCTCCGGATTTTGAACCGAGAATTCGCCATGCAAAAATTTTTGAGACATTTGAGGGGTTGAAATCCGGCGAATATATGGAACTGATCAATGACCACGATCCAAAACCGTTATATTATCAATTTATGATGGAACGGGAAGGTCAATTTTCTTGGGAATATATTGAAGAAGGTCCTGACAGATGGAAAGTCGTTATCGGCAAAATTTAAATTTGTACAGCTGTCTTTCGATGTGAAAGGCAGCTTTTAAACTAAAGAAAGAGCTTTCATTCATGACGGATCAGCCGTCTGAATGAAAGCATCATGTCAAATTAGACTTCCGGCAGTTTAAACAACTTTCTTGTGTTCTCTGTTGCGGATTTTGCAACAACTTCCGGTTCTACACCCATATATTTTGCAATTTCGTTGACGATATGCGGCAAAAAGGCCGGTTCGTTCCGACGATTTTTGGGTTTGTTTTCCATGTTCCGTGGAAGAAGATACGGTGCATCGGTCTCAATCAATAAACGGTCCAGAGGAATGAATTTTACTGCGTTTTGCAAATCTTGTCCTCTACGTTCATCGCAAATCCATCCAGTGACTCCTATATAAAATCCCATCGAAACATATTTTTTCACTTGCTCTACATTGCCTGTAAAACAGTGGACCACCGATTTTTCCGCCAAATCGCGAAAGCCCGCAAAAATTTCGCAAAAGCGTTCATGGGCATCGCGTTCGTGCAAAAAGAGTGGCATTGAAAGTTTTCTTGCCAACTCCAGATGGGCTTCAAAACATTTTTCTTGAATGTCTTGGGGAGAAAACATCCGATTGAAATCCAGGCCGCATTCCCCTATGGCAATCACTTCGTCATGCTGTGCCAACTTTTCCAATTCATTCATTGTGTGATTCGTGAAAGTTTTTGCATCATGGGGATGAATGCCGGCAGTGGAAAACAGCGTGTTTGGATAGTTCTTTGCGATTTCCAAAGCTTGTTGGCTGCTTTTTAAGCTGGCGCCAGTCAATATCATTTGGACGACACCGTTTTCGATCCCCCGTTTAATCACTTCTTTTCGATCATTGTCAAATTGCTTATCCGTTAAATTGACTCCTATATCGATCAATTGCTGCATTGAAGTTCCTCCATCTACTGCTGAGTGAAAAAGTATATCAAAAACAATATACATTACCGTGGAGGAAATTTCATGAATAACGGGTCAAATAAATGGAGGACGAAAATTGATGAAAGGAGAATTTGAGTGTACTCAAATTCTCCTTTCTCCTTGTGCGCCCGGCATGTACATGAACTATAGGGTGTAAGTCCCGAACCCCGAAGACAGAAGTAGAGGTTAGCCAAGAGCAAGGGTGTCCGTGGTGACGCGGAATCTGAAGGAAGCTGGAGGCAAAACACCGGTCCGAGGAACACGAACCTCATATAAGGCTAGGTATGATTGAGTGAGTTTGCAAAACAAAACAAAGCTCTTTCTGTCGAAGGTCATATCGAGTAGATGAGGCGGATAGATGGTGTGAAAGTGCATGTACTTACCCGGGGAGGTCTGGCGGATAGGTGAAGTACGCTTCATAACCTACTTAGTGATAAGTAGCTGAACCGTCAGAAGTCAGCAGAGGTCATAGTATTAGTTGGTCTAGAACAACTAAGAAGGACCGAACAATTAAGAGAGAATAGCCCTTGGCATTCAGTGAGTCATGATGAACACAGAAAACGTAGTACCTCACTTGAGGAAGGAAGCGGTGAATCCCGTGGGGGACCTCTTGGAGGGTGGAGTGACCACTGGCATAAAGAGAACAGCTATTCACGGAAGGAGAATAACGATGCTTTTGAATCAAATCCTGTCACGGGAGAACATGCTTCAAGCACTAAAACGTGTAGAACAGAATAAAGGAAGCCACGGAGTAGATATGATGCCCGTACAAAACCTACGACAGCACATAGTCGAAAACTGGCTATCTATTAAGGAGGCAATTCTCAAGGGAACTTATGAACCAATGCCAGTCCGCAGAGTCGAAATCCCGAAACCTGACGGCGGTGTTCGTTTACTAGGAATCCCTACCGTAACAGACCGTTTGATTCAACAAGCAATCGCCCAAGTACTTTCAAAAGTGTATGACCCTACATTCTCTGAAAACAGCTACGGATTTAGACCAAACCGAAGTGCCCATGATGCAGTGAAGAAAGCGAAAGAATATATAAGAGATGGATATCGATGGGTTGTAGATATGGACTTGGAGAAATTCTTTGATAAGGTCAACCATGACAGATTAATGGGTACACTCGCGAAGAGAATCCAAGATAAACCATTACTGAAATTGATTCGTAAGTATTTACAATCGGGAGTCATGATTAATGGTGTGGTGTCAAGCACATTAGAAGGAACTCCACAAGGAGGACCATTAAGTCCGCTACTATCTAACATTGTACTAGATGAACTAGATAAAGAATTGGAAAGAAGAGGACACAAATTCGTTCGATATGCGGATGACTGTAACATTTACGTGAAAAGTAAACGAGCAGGACTTCGCACAATGGCAAGCATTCAACGATTCATTGAAGGAAAACTACGACTGAAAGTAAATGAAAAGAAATCAGCGGTCGACCGTCCATGGAAACGTAAGTTTCTAGGATTTAGCTTTACCTATCATAAAGAGCCAAAGGTTCGTATCGCAAAAGAAAGCCTTAAACGAATGAAGAATAAAGTTCGTGAAATCACATCACGCAAGATGCCCTACCCGATGGAATACCGCATTCAGAAACTGAATCAATATCTAGTGGGATGGTGTGGATATTTTGCGTTAGCAGACACCAAATCTATATTCCTTGAATTAGATAAATGGATTCGTAGAAGACTTCGAATGTGTCTATGGAAGAACTGGAAGAAACCGAAAACAAAGACACGCAACCTTATTCAGCTTGGCGTACCACAATGGCAAGCGTATGAATGGGGAAATACTCGGAAGAGTTATTGGCGTATTTCAAATAGTCCAATATTACACAGAACCCTTGGTAACTCCTATTGGAGAAACCAAGGGTTGGAAAGTCTTGAAGCTCGTTATGAAAACTTGCGTCAATGATCTTAATTGAACCGCCGTATACGGAACCGTACGTACGGTGGTGTGAGAGGACGGGAGTTAATCGCTCCCTCCTACTCGATTCAAACGAGATTAGAATGCCCAGTCGCCTTTGCGGAAAATCGGCACAATGGAGCCGTCTTTTAGGATTCCGTCAATGTCCATCTCGGCAGATCCGATCATAAAGTCGACATGGACATTGGAGATGTTCAACCCTTGTGCCCGCAATTCCTCTTCGTTCATTTTTGTGCCGCCCTCAATGGTAAAAGGATAAGCGGAACCGATGGCAATATGGTTTGATGCATTTTCATCAAATAACGTATTGAAGAATGTGACTCCGGATTGGGAAATTGGCGAAGGATCCGGAACGAGGGCCACCTCCCCTAAGCCGGTTGCCCCTTCGTTATCAAAAACAAGTTTTTTAATGGCTTCGTCGCCTTTTTCAGCGGAAATGTCCACAATTTTACCGTCTTTAAAGTGGACAACAATGCCTTCGATTAATTGTCCCGCATAGCTCAAAGGCTTCGTGCTGCGAACAACCCCTTCCATACGGCGGGTATCGGGTGCGGTAAAGACCTCTTCCGTCGGCATATTGGCAATGAATTCTTCGCCTTTAGGATTGTAGCTTTCGGCACATGTCCAAATATGATTTTTCGGCAAACCTAATTTAAAGTCCGTGCCTGGCGCTTTAAAGTGCAATGTTTCAAATTGGTATTCATTCAGTTTTTTCGCTTTTTCATTCAATGTATTTTTATGTTTTTCCCAAGCGGCAATCGGGTCGTCTTCATATACCCGGCAAGTTTTGAAAATTTGATCCCATAACGCATCGACTTGTTCTTCGGCCGTTTCTAAATGAGGGAACACTTTTTTTGCCCAAGCGCTGCCAGCCGCTGCTGCAACCGTCCATTTAATATCGTTGTTTTGTGTTGCTTTTCGTTGGATGTGGAAAGCTTTGGTGGCCGCTTTCTGGAATGCGGCTACTTTGGCCGGATCCGCAGAGTCGAGCAAACTTGGGTCACTGGAAAGAATGGAAAGTCTTGAAACTTTTTTATTTAACACGTGGTCTTCGGATTCCTCAATTTCATATGGAGGAATGTCCGTAAGCACTTCTGTCGGTTGGTGTAGATAATGCAATTTTGTGATTTCATCATCGGTCCACTTCACAATGACTTTTTCCGCCCCTAATGCATAGGCTTCTTCCGTAATGTAGCGGGCAAGCGGTGCCTGGTCGACGGCAATGGTCATTTTCACCCAATCGCCGGGTTGCACATTGATTCCTTTTGCCACGAGAAGCTTTGCATATTTTCTTAACAGTTCATCGAAATTTTGCAACATATCAATTCCTCCATATGTGTTTTTTACCAATTTTACCACATTCGTTAATAAGATTTTCGGAACGGTTCAAATTATTTTTTTGTAAAACGATTGGCGTAGGTGCTGGCAACAAAGGAATCCGGTTTGATTTTTGCTTCAATTCCCAGGGAGTTCATCCTTGCAATCATTTCATTGACAAAGACCCTTGTTTTGTTCCGGTTCCCGCACCCGATGTCAATATGTCCTTCAATGGTGAAACTTGCACCTTTATAAACATGGGGCAAAACGAGATTGATCAATTGCTCCTTCTTTTCTTCCGTAAACATCGAAACGACTTCTTCAGTCAGGGAAGTTTCGTAGGAGATGCGTTCGTGCAGGTTCGTCATTCTTCTGGGAACGATCACTTTTCGGAAGCAAGCCCAAACGCCTTTTCCTTTTTGTTGAATGACGATTCCGGTGATAAATTTTGTTTCTTTGCTGAATACTTGTGAATCCGTTCCAAACATCAACGTAAAATTGCCGGTCGGATCTTTTTTGATAAACTGGACAATTGCTTCAAACACTTCCTCAAATGTCATGTTTTTTTGACTCAAATTCTGAAAGGTTCCGTCCGTCACTCTGTCGCTGTTCATCAATCTTACCTTTCTTATATGTTTTTGAATTAGTAGTACAGTTTATTCATGACCGGAATAGAAATGTGCATATCCAACCGTTTCGGGAAGGAGCATGGTGCGGAGGGTAGATTTCCCATCCCGCTGTTAAGCAAACTTATTCAATGTGCGGATCAACCTCATTGCCTGTTCTTATGTCAATCACTTTTTCATTGTTCTCTGGTGTTGGAATGATCTTGCTTTCAGGAGGCTGTATATTTTTTTCAACCCAATCCACCAATAAAAGAAATGCTTGATGGGCATAAGGCAATAACGGTTGAAGCTCTTTTTCAGGATCGGTTATCGGATTCCAAACGAGTCCATCTACATGATTTCCTTTTTCGACAATATATAGTCGATGAAGATGATCTTTTCCTGCCTGTTTCACTAATTTTTCATAACCCTTTGCATGGATATCCGGGAAAATGAGCGTGTCCAAAGATCCTGTAATACTGATGAGCGGAACATCGATGTTGCCGGTGTTTTCGATTTCCTTGATTTTTTCCTTCATAAATTTTCTTCTTTCCTCGTAATGATAATTTTTGAAAATATGGTCGTAAGAACGGTCGCGTAATCCGATGGCATTATAATTTAAGTAATTTGGCCAATTGATCCGGTTTGGTGCCGTCGGGTCAAAATGATCCCGGTAAATGTTCAAAGTGATAAACCAGTAAATTTGGTCATGGTATGCCCATAATTTCTCGGATCCTTTTGGAACACCCGCTTTATACAATTCTTTTATTGCTTCTTCCTTTGCTTCACCGTTGCCATAAATCGCTTGTTCCGCATAATTGACGACAGGAATCAAAGAACTGATGAGATTTGGGGGTTCTTCTGTCCAAAGTACGCCTTCCCAATCGACGCCGCCATCAAACAGCCGCCCTTCCCCCGTCTTTTCCGGGTCATCGTTTTCCAACGCATAGCGAACTACATAGCCCCCGTTGGAAATCCCGATGGCATATGTCGGTACTGGATGATCCGGGCGTATTAATTTGCTTGCCGGATTTGAAGCATCATTCGGATCAATGAGTTTGTCGCCAAAGTTCTTTATTAAATATTGTTGTGCCGCTTTCGTTATTTGCCTGAAGCGGAAATGCCATTCTGCGACGGAATTCTTTTCGTCCGCCAGCGCATTTTTTGCTTTCGCCAATGGATCACCTGCAACTTCCTTCCCTTGTGTTCCTTTATCTGTAGTTGCGAAGGCAAATCCCTTTTCGAGGACAAAATCGCTGAACAACAGGTCCGTTGCCGTTTCATTTCTCGTTGCCGGGATGCCGGATACCACCAATTTGCCATTCCAATGGTCAGGAACGCGAATAATAAATTGTGCATCCTCAAAAGCGCCGTTCACTTGGATGCCAGTAATTTTCCCCGGCTTATACATTTGATGCCAACCGGTTCCTTTTTCGGGATTACCCCAAAAAATTGGAGCCAAAAAATTATTTCCATAAAGATTTGCTTTTTCCAGCTGTCTTGGGTTCAAAGTTGTCAACCATCGCTGCTTTTGTCCATCAAAATGGGTCACTTTCACTGAGTGGGCTCCTGGTATGATTTCATCGTCAGTATGTGAAGTTGTCCCTTTGTCAAAAGAATTGAAGAAGAAAAAAGAGGTTGAATGAATTCCAATCAGTTTCCGATACAAGAAAAAACGCTCCTTTTTTTATGAAAGAATTTTACTCTATTTGTATATTCATTTTTCTGGAAACTTATGAAATTCCGTTGTGATATGGGGAGACGGACACCGGAAAAGGGAATAAATTGATATAACAGCAGCACAAGGAAGAAAAATTGTTGAATTAGAGGTGAAAAATTTAAAAAAACATCATAAAATATAGTTATAAGAAAAAATTTATTTAATGGGAGGAATGCCGATGATAACCGGTCAGTTAGAGCGGGCCTTTCAGTTAGCTGAAAAGCATCGTCTCGAAGTCAGTACCATTTTGGAATTAGACAAAATCATAAGGAAGGAAATTAATTCGACCCCAGTGGTGGAAGAAAAAATTCTTCAGCAAGTCATAAAAATATTGGAAAATAACAAGAGATTTTTGAAGGAGGCAACATAACAATTGGAAAAACAAGTTGAATTGTATGGTGATATAGACGAATTTGATTAAAGGCACTGCTCTGGAAAACAAGGAAATGAGAGCAGTGCCTTTAATATTTTATACATAATTTAATTTGTTTTTGCTTTACGTTTTTTTGCCAATTCCGCAGTCGCTGTAAATAAAACATCAGAAGATGAGTTCAATGCCGTCTCGCAAGAATCCTGCAATACACCGATGATGAATCCGACAGCCACCACTTGCATGGCGATATCATTGGAAATGCCGAATAAACTGCATGCAACCGGAATCAACAGCAAGGATCCTCCGGCAACACCTGATGCACCGGCAGCGGAGATGGCCGAAATGACTACTAAAATGATGGCCGTCATTACATCCACTTCAATTCCGAGCGTATGGCTCGCCGCAAGCGTTAAAACGGAAATGGTGATCGCGGCACCGGCCATATTGATGGTAGCGCCCAATGGAATCGATACAGAATATGTATCTTTATCCAACCCTAATTTTTCGCATAACGCCAAGTTGACAGGAATGTTTGCCGCGGAACTTCGGGTAAAGAAGGCAAAGATTGCACTTTCTTTGAGCGTCATCCAAACAAGCGGATATGGATTTTGCCGCGTACAAATGAAAGTGATGAGCGGGTTCACCACTAAAGCGACAAAGAACATACAACCAAGAAGAACAATAAGCAATTTTCCATATTCAATCAAAGCAGACAGCCCGTTGGATGCGATTGCATCAAACACAAGCCCCATAATACCGATAGGTGCAAGGTTGATAACCCATTTGACAATGGTTGAAATGGCTTCTGAAAGATTGTCGATTATGGTTTTCGTAGAATCCGCCGCTTTTTTTAACGCAATTCCGAGAACTACCGCCCAAGCCAAAATTCCGATGTAATTGGCATTCATCAATGCGCTAACCGGATTTGAAACAATATTAAACAGCAATGTCTGAAAAACTTCGGCGATTCCTTCCGGCGGAGTCACATCTTCAGCACTTGTTTTTAATGTCAATTCCGTTGGGAAAAGGAAGCTGGCAATGACCCCGATGGCACCGGCAGAAAAAGTACCTATGGCATATAGAACTAAAATCATTTTCATATTCGTCTTCGTGCCGCTTTTATGATTGGCAATCGCCTGGATGACCAGCACAAACACAAGCACAGGGGCCACCGCTTTTAAGGCGCTGACAAATAAGCTTCCTAAAATGGATAGCCAACTGAAAGCGTTTGGGACTGTGACCGCCAAAAGAATGCCTAAAACTAGTCCGATGATGATCCGTTTGACCAGGCTAATGCTGCTCCATGTATTCCAAATATTTTTCATAAAACCCTCCAAAGAATAAATTCTCGCTGGAAATACAATTGTTTACTCCAAAAAGACAATTAAGACAGATATAGTGTAGCACGGATTTTTGAAATCTTAAGAAATTTGTTATTTCCGAATAATAAGAAAAGTTTATTTATTTTGATTAAATAAAAAAATCTCCTCTAAAGGAGATTTCAACATTATTGATTCGCTTATTTTATTTCCCACAAACCTGCCCCATTCAATATCCGCTGGATGCCTCCCTTGCAAAGGCCGTGGGAACGCCAAGTGCAAGTATAACAAAGGATATCGATATCCTCCGGAGTGACATATTTTCGGATGCGAGACTCCACTTCTTCCCATGTTAGTACTTGTCCAACTCTAAAACCTAATTTTTCCAAAACTTGATGATCCCGATCGAAAATGTTTTTATCCAGGCAATGATATTCTTTGCATTCGGGATATTTTTCGCAAATCTGATCAATGCCGTCGATAATCTGAATTTCCGTTTTTGGGTCGGTTCTCAATTCATGGTGAATCTTCTTCATATTTTTTGCAAATTCTTCTGAATATCCCATTCCTCTAAAACCGACAAGGCAAAAAAGATGATGACCACGCAGCTTATACATCGTTTTCCTCCTAAAGGTAACGTTATGACGTTAATTACATGATACCATTTAGGAGGAAAAAATTGTATATGAAGAAATAAAATGATGTTTCAGCGAAAGTGAATGGTTTTTCCAAACAATCTCAATGTTCCCTACATTTCTAAAGTATTAATGACTTCCACATGTACATTCTAATGGCACAAGGAGGTGAACGACATGGCGGACCGCAGTTCCAACAAATTAGTGTTTCCAGGTGCAGAAGCAGCTTTGAATCAAATGAAATATGAAATCGCACAAGAGTTTGGCGTAAACCTCTCACCAGATACATCTTCCCGGGCTAACGGTTCAGTTGGTGGGGAAATTACGAAACGTCTTGTGCAAATGGCTCAGCAACAATTGCAAGGAAAGTCAGAATAAACGTTTGACTATTAAAAAGAGCGAAATTTACTTTCGCTCTTTTTCTTTAGTGCGCCTGGCATGGGTGTAATCTATAGGGTGTAAGTCCCGAACTGTGAAGGCAGAAGTAACAGTTAGCTTAACGCAAGGGTGTCCGTGGTGACGCGGAATCTGAAGGAAGCGAGCGGCAAACTTCCGGTCTGAGGAACACGAACTTCATATAAGGCTAGGTATCATTGGATGAGTTTGCTAAACAAAACAAAGTCCTTTCTGCCAAAGGTGGTACAGAGTAAATGAAGCAGATAGATGGAAGGAAAGATTACATTCTTACCCGGGGAGGTCTGGCGGATATGTGAAGTACGCTTCATAACCTACTTAGTGATAAGTAGCTGAACCGTCAGAAGTCAGCAGAGGTCATAGTATTAGTTGGTTTAGAACTACTAAGAAGGACCGAACAATTAAGAGAGAATAGCCCTTGGCATTCAGTGAGTCATGATGAACACAGAAAACGTAGTACCTCACTTGAGGAAGGAAGCGGTGAATCCCGTGGGAGACCTCTTGGAGGGTGGAGTGACCACTGGCATAAAGAGAACAGCTATTCACGGAAGTTATAAAGACTTGCGTCAATCATCTTAATTGAACCGCCGTATACGGAACCGTACGTACGGTGGTGTGAGAGGACGGGAGTTAATCGCTCCCTCCTACTCGATTCAATTAAATCCGATATTATTTTAACCATAATGCCCAATATTAGACGTGCGATACGAAAAAACATTAAAAAATTAAAAACGTCAAATACAAACCGGCCAACGTGAAAAATAATATTGGGAGGGTTAACACAATTCCCATTTTAAAATAAGTTCCCCAGGAAATTTTGATTCCTTTCGTTTTAAGAACATGCAGCCATACAAGTGTTGCAAGCGATCCGATCGGTGTAATTTTTGGTCCTAAATCGGAACCGATGACATTGGCGAAAATCAAAGCATCCTGAATGGTACCGGATGTATTTGTTTCTGCGATGGCCAATGAGTCAATCATGATGGTCGGCAAATTATTCATCACGGAAGAAAGAAAAGCTGCAAGATAGCCCATTCCAATGGTTGCAGTGAATAATCCTCCCTGCGAAGTCCATTCAATCACGTAAGCGATTGCTTTTGTAAAGCCGGCATTCCCAAGACCATATACAACGAGATACATACCGATGGAGAAAAATACGATATTCCAGGGTGCCCCTTTGATCACCGCCTTAATATTCACAGCCGGACTTTTCCAAGCCAAAGCCAGAAGGAAAATCGCCATGATCCAGCCGATGACGCAAACAGGGATATGTATCAGTTCAGCTGTAAAATAACCGATTAATAATACAACCATCACGGGCCATGCCAATTTGAACAATTTTTTATCCCGGACGGCTTCCCGGGGATTTTTGAGCATTGCTGCATCATATTTTGGTGGAATGGATTTTCGGAAATACAGATACAACACAAGGATGGTTGCCATCAAAGAAAATAAATTTGGCACTATCATTCGCAGAGCATATTCCTTGAAACTCACACCAAAAAAATCGGCGGCAATGACATTCACCAGATTGCTGATTAGAAAGGGAAGAGAGGTGGTGTCAGCGATAAAACCGCTTGCCATAATGAAAGGAAAAATCATTTTTTCGCTTAATTGCAGATTCCGCACCATGGCTAGCACTATGGGTGTCAAGATCAATGCGGCACCATCATTGGAGAAAAAGGCTGAAACGAAAGCTCCAAGGACTGTGACGAAAATAAACATTCTTACGCCGTTCCCTTTCGCGATACGGGCCATGTGCAACGCGGACCATTCAAATAAACCGATTTGATCCAAAATCAATGAAATAATGATGATGGCGATAAATAACAAGGTGGCATTCCAAGTGATATCCACAACCGAAAAAACGTCTTTAATATCCACCACTCCGACGAGCAGCGCCAGGACTGCCCCTCCGCATGCAAACCATCCGATACTTATATTTTTTGGTTGGCGTATTACGAGGAAGAGCGTAAAGATGAATATTAGGACAGCGAATAGTAAGTTAAGCAAAACCGGATCCTCCAACCCAACTGAATTGTTTGAATGTCTAAATGTCACAATTGCTATTTTATAATATTGATTTCCATTTTCCCATTAATTCTTTGTGTCGTTTGCATAAAAAAAACCTGCCGGCAAAAGGCAGGGGATTAAGAAATCAATTCCAATTTAAGATCCAGATTTTTTAATAATTGTTCAATCGTTTTTTGTTGTTCTTCGTTCAATGGCACTAATGGCAGGCGCACACCACCGACGGATATGCCTTTTAAGTTTAATGCAGCTTTTACAGGTACAGGATTTGGTGCTATGAACATCCCTTTCATGATTGGCAATAGTCTGCGATGCTCTTTCGCCGCTTCATGAATATCGCCATTTAAGAAATGTTGAATCATTGTTTGCATTTCGTTGCCGATGATATGGGAAGCCACGGAAATGACCCCAGTGCCTCCAACAGCCAAAGAAGGCAATGTCAAGCTGTCGTCTCCGCTATAAAGGGAGAAGTCATCCGGCGTATTTTCGATGATTTGCGCCATTGCATCCAAACTTCCACTTGCTTCTTTGATGGCAACGATATTCGGGATTTCCGCAAGGCGAACTACAGTGTCAACGGATAGATTGACTACGCTGCGACCCGGAATATTATATAAAATCACTGGCAGTTTAGTACTTTGAGCGATGCTTTTGAAGTGTTCGTACATGCCTTCCTGGTTCGGCTTATTGTAGTATGGTGTAACTAACATGACACCATCCACACCGGCTTCCTCCGCTTTTTCCGTAAGTTCAATGGAAGCTCTCGTATTATACGAGCCGGTACCTGCAATTACAGGAACTCTTCCATTTACGGTTTTTACGACAAATTTGAATAGTTCGACTTTTTCACCTTCTGTTAAAGTAGGTGATTCTCCGGTTGTACCGCATACAATCAAGCCGTCTGTTCCATTGGCAATCAAATAATCGACCAACTTTTGCGTAGCGTCAAAATCTACGTCACCATTTTGGTCAAATGGCGTTACCATTGCAGTTAATACTCTTCCAAAATTCATTTCTTCTCCACATCCTTTTCATTTTTTTGTAATGGAGAAGGGCAATTGTCAATTAAACGCAAAAAGCAACAACGAAGAGCTTCGTTGTTGCAAAAAAATTGAATTTTTTGCGTAAGATAGCCCTCCATATAGTTTCCTATATGACAGTCCTGCACTTATTCAATGCAGAACCAGCCTCTGGAAAAATGAGTTTCCAGAGACTTCGGCAAATCCCCCTTTCCACAATCATCATTGGACCTCATTATCCTCAAACTGTGTACTCTTGGTCTTTGCGCCTCTATCCTTACTTCAAAACAATATTGAATTGAAATAAGTCGATGTATAATTAAATACATTTTATATTCTTTTTATTGGAAATGCAATATTTATTAAGTATCAAGAACGTATAAATGTTTTTAATATTATATAAAATGCAGAAAAATTTGAAATATTCAAGTGGAAGGGTGAAAAATTAAGAAATTTAATTGTTATTCTTACTTTCATGAATAATGAAGATCAATTGGATTTGGTGTGGACTGCAATGAATCAAACGGCCTTGGGGAACCAGGGTTTCCCAAGCGGTAATGCGGATGACTTGAAAAGAGTGCCCTAAAGGGGAATATTGGAAAAATGGATTCGCCGGTTTTCAATGAAAAAACCGGCGAATGGTTTTTATTTATGGTGCAAAATATAGGATAAAGCCGATTGGAAAAAGTACTTCTTCTTTTCGTCATTCATCTTCAACAGTTCGTCCTGATTGATTAACTGTATGTGGTGTAACGGGGAATATTTCTTTGCAGATGCAGTAAAGGGTTGATTGGAAACGATCAATGCGCCATTCGCCCCATGCCTTTTTCTTTTGGCGGCTATTTTTTGGACCCTTCGAATATCGACAGCCTTTTGTGACTCGAGAATTTGGACAATATATTTTTTTGTGCCTTTCCATAAAATAAGGTCAACATCATAACCATCCAGCTCTTTTGTGACGATTGCGACATATCCCCGCTTTTCAAAATGGGATTTTAATAAATAAAGGTATTCAATTTTTTGTAAATGGTCTTGTGTCAAATCCGCTTCCCAGTCATCATTTTTCACCATGTGAATCATGCGGCAAATCAAATAGAAAAGAAAGCGGAAACTGGATACTCTGAAAGGTTTATAAAAAATGATCACCGTGATGAAAAGCATCAAATACAATTTAAGATCAAATATATCCGGATTGATTGAAAAGGAACTGTAAAGGGCAATGACAATTCCGAAACTGAACATGAGAATCATTAAAAACTCAATCGCTTTGCTGCCAAAATTTCTTTGTTTCATCGTTGTTCATTCCTTGTTTTTAATTCTATTTTTTACGTGTTGCCCGAAATCTATTCCTAAAACAGAATAATTGATTACCACCGGGATATTTGTGTATGATAAGAAAAACATTTCAATTTCGAGATAAATAGAGTTGGAATTTTTGGAGGATGAAGAATGGAAATAGGATTAACGACATTTGTTGAAACGACTCCCGATGTAAGAACCGGAAAAGTGATCAGTCATGCTGAACGCCTCCGGGAAGTGGTGGAAGAAATCGAACTGGCGGATGCAGTGGGATTGGATGTTTACGGTGTTGGGGAACATCATCGGAAGGATTACGCCTGTTCAGCTCCTGCCGTTTTGCTTGCAGCTGCGGCAACGAAAACAAAACGCATCAGGCTGACAAGTGCGGTAACGGTATTATCATCCGATGATCCTGTCCGGGTGTATCAACAATTTGCCACGGTGGATGCGATTTCCAATGGACGGGCGGAAATTATGGCCGGCAGAGGTTCTTTCATTGAATCTTTCCCGCTGTTTGGGTATGACTTAAAGGATTATGATGAATTGTTTGAGGAAAAATTGCAATTATTGCTGCAAATTCAAAAAAATGAATTGATTCATTGGAACGGGAAACATCGTCCAAGCATTGATGGCAGAGGAGTGTATCCGAGACCGGAAAAAGAGGTTCCCATTTGGATTGCAAGCGGCGGGACTCCACAATCGGTAGCACGGGCAGGGGCATTGGGATTGCCATTATGTTTGGCAATCATCGGCGGCAGTCCATTGCAATTTGCCCCTTTGGTGAAGCTGTATTACCGCGCGGCTAAAGAAGCGGGACATGATCTTTCAAAACTTAAAGTGGCCACCCATTCTCACGGGTTTGTGGCAGATACGACGGAAGAAGCGGTGGAAAAATTTTTCCCTCCAACCCAATATGCAATGAATGTTTTAGGCAGGGAACGGGGATGGGGACCATATACCCAAGCGACTTTCGATTACGCCAGAAGTATGGAAGGGGCACTGTATTGCGGGGATGTTAAAACCGTCGCCGAAAAAATAATTTTCTTGCGCAAAAATGTGGGAGTAACCCGCTTTATGCTGCACTGCCCTGTTGGCTCTATGGCACATGAAGATGTGATGAGATGTATTGAGTTGTTAGGAAAAGAAGTGGCGCCGATTGTCCGGGAAGAAGTGGCAAAATGGGAAGCGGAAGGGAATGGGCAAATCGAATTTTAAGCAATAAAAAAAGCGGATTGGAAAATGGTTCTTTTTCCAATCCGTTTTTTGACCGACAAAAGTATTCCCCAGGAAAACAACCGTCAAATGATGACCATATCCGGAGGTTAATGAACGTATTCGGCTTCCATTTCTTTTATTTTTTCGTACAGCATTTTATTCACAGGCGTATCGATTCCGTATTTTTCTCCAAGTTTAAGTACGGTGCCGGAGAATAATTCCACTTCACTTGGCCGCTTTGCATCTACATCTTGCGCCATGGATGGTTTTCCATCAGGGCTTAAAGTGCTTAATACATCGAGCCAATATTGCAAATCCTGTTCGGATAACGGGACACCCGCTTTCTCGGAAATGGCAATGACTTCTTTCATCGCAGCAATCATCGTATTTCTTGCTTCCCCTTCATTTTGCACTGTCCCGTAATTGCCCTTGTAGACGGCGACCGTTTGATTGACCCCAACGTTCAACATAAATTTTCCCCAGAGGCGATGGGTCATGTTCGTATCTACTTGATGGGGGAGTTGGACGGAATCGAAAAATTCTCTTAGGCCTTTTGTTTTTTCGCTGATGATGCCTGGTTCTTTATCGCCAAAAACGAGAATCCCTTTATGGTCATAAGTCAGTTTGTTGCCGACTTTTACTGCATCCATGCCTTGCGCAACGCAGTAAAGGACTTTGTCAAAACCGTAAGCTTGCCCGATCATTTCTTCGCTAATGATGCCGTTCAACGCGGAAATGATGATTGTATTTTCTCCAACGTGGTGTTTGGCAAAGCGAATGGCTTCCTCCAAACCGTGAAATTTCACCGTAAAAATAAGCAAATCTGCCGGTTCCACCTGTTCATCAGGCGTTACATAGCGAAATTCACATTTTTCCCCATTGCAGAATACGCCTTCATTTTTATATTTTTGTATGCGTTGTTCATCGGCGATGATCCGTACATTTTCTTTGGGCAATTTTTTTGATAAATGGTGGCCATACATGATGCCCAGCGCACCGAGACCGATGATGGATACCCTTTGTATTCTCATGATTGAACCTTCCTTCATCCTCTTCATTTTTTACAACCCTTTGTTTAGTTTACCAAATACTGCCGTATGAAAGAACCGATTTGCTGTGGGGAATTTATCCATTCAATGTTCCTTGCAAATTGTAAAAAGTGGTTTGGAACAAAAAAGAGGTGCGGGAGGATTCCCGCACCAAAGGGAGTAGATAAGAAAGGGGTTTTGAAAGTAAGGATTTAAAGCATGGGGCAACAATGTAAATGCTTTTACAAATTGTAATCCATCCATCCTTTTGTCTAAATTGTACCCCGAATGAGTGAAGTTTAAAAGCAAGTTAATGGATTTTCAAAGATTATTCAAAACTTTTTGAACAGTTATGGACAAACGATTATTCAAATGTTTTAAGGAAAAGTACTTCATAATGATTTTACGGATATGGAATGTGTTATAATTGAAGAAATTTTGTGGGATAAGAAAAATATTTGAGGTGAACTGTATGATTAAAATTACAGCTGATAGTACATGTGATTTATCTCCCCAAATTATAGAACAATTTGATATTTCATTGATGCCTTTGCATGTATTGATTGATGACGAAGATTTCCGCGATGGTATTGATATTGAACCGAAAGATATATTCCGTTATGTCGGACAGGAAGGAAAATCATGCAAAACAGCGGCGGTCAATACGTTTGAATATGAAAATTTTTTCAAGGAATTTTCCCAGAATTATGATGCGGTGATACATATCAGTTTAGGTTCAGGTTTTTCCTCTTGCTGCCAAAATGCAAAAATGGCTGCCCAACAGTTTGATAATGTGTATGTGGTGGATTCGCAAAATCTTTCAACTGGAAGCGGCCACATTGTTTACGAAGCCGCACTGATGGCACAAGAAGGGGTTCAACCGGAAGTGATTGTCAAACATTTGGAAGAGGTGGCTCCTAAAGTGGATGCCAGCTTCGTTATTGATACAATGGAATACTTGAGAAAAGGCGGACGTTGTTCCGGAATTGAAGCGTTCGGCGCCACTTTGCTAAGAATTAAACCGTCCATCGAAGTGGTCGATGGAAAAATGATTGTCGGCAAAAAATATCGGGGAAATTTTGACCGTTGCATCGTGAATTATGTAAAAGATCGTCTTGAAAATAACAATGATATCGATTATTCAAGAGTGTTCATCACCCATTCCTATTGCTCGCCGGAAACGGTTCAAAAAGTGAGGGAGGCCGTTGAAACCTATGCTAATTTCGAACAAATCATCGAAACGACTGCAGGCTGCACCATTTCCTCCCACTGCGGACCCAATACGTTAGGAATCCTGTATAAAAGAAAAAGTAAAAAATGACGGGAATAGCAAACTGTTTGGAAGAACTTCCGGACAGTTTTTTTCGTGTGCAATGCAAGTCCTAAAATGTGGAAAAATATACACGGTTGTTTGTATAATAAAACTAGAATCATTTTAAAAGAATACTAGGAGGGATTGGAATGGATCCGAAGGCGAAAAGAACAGCACTTAGAGGTATCACATACGGGTTGTATATTATTGGTACAAAAGATAATGAAGGGGTAAACGGCTTTGCAGGAAACTTTTTAACACAAACTTCTTTTGAGCCGCCTCTTGTAGCGATTGCTGTAAAAGAGGGCACCCGCTCCCAAAAACAGATCGCAGAAAGCGGCGTATTCAGCGTCAATATTTTGGAAAGCGGACAAAAAGATATGGTCACTGCTTTCTTTAAATCATTGCAACCGGAAGGCAATACATTGGCTGGCTATGAATTCTACACGGAAGAAACAGGCTGCCCGATTTTTAAAGATGCATTGAGTTTCTTCGAATGCAAAGTGGTGGACAAGGTTGAAAAAGGAGACCATTACATTTACGTTGGAGAAGTGATCAATGCCGGCGTCCATCGCGAAGGCGATCCGCTTACAATGAAAGAAACCGGCTTCTATTATGGCGGATAAAATTTTTCATAAAAACAATGTCCCAACATAATATGGTATTGGGAGTTTTGAAAAGCTTTCCTAAAGCAATCATGCTTAGGGGAGCTTTTTTCTATCTCATAGACTCGCAAATTAAAATTCTTTGGTATCAGAAACAAAACGTAAACATACTATGTTATAAATTAAAAGCCCTGAATGGAGGGAAGGCGCTATCGATATCTTAAAGAAAATCAGAGAACATAGAGAAGAAGAGGAAAAGCTGAAGTGGGAAGGTACCTTTGCCGAGTATTTGGAAATTGTAAAAAAACGGCCAGAAGTTGCACAATCCGCACATGCTCGCGTTTACAATATGATTAAAAGCGCAGGGATAGAGGAAAAAAATGGACAAAAGATATATAAATTTTTCAGCAATGAAATCTTCGGATTGGAGTCAACGATTGAACGGCTGGTGGAAGAATATTTCCATCCCGCAGCAAAAAGACTGGATGTACGGAAACGGATTTTGCTTCTCATGGGGCCGGTCAGCGGTGGGAAATCAACCATTGTCACTTTGTTAAAGCGGGGATTGGAGAAATATACCCGCACCGATGAAGGAGCGGTCTATGCCATCAAAGGATGCCCGATGCATGAAGATCCATTGCATTTAATCCCCCATCATCTCCGGGAGGATTTCTACAAAGAATACGGCATCCGCATTGAAGGCAGTTTATCGCCATTGAATCAATTGCGTTTGGAACAGGAATATGGCGGCCGTATTGAAGATGTCATCGTGGAGCGCATTTTCTTCTCGGAAGATAAACGCGTCGGAATTGGGACATTCACCCCATCCGATCCAAAATCCCAAGACATCGCAGATTTGACAGGCAGCATCGATTTCTCGACGATTGCGGAATACGGTTCGGAATCCGATCCGCGAGCCTACCGTTTTGACGGCGAATTGAATAAAGCAAACCGCGGGTTGATGGAATTCCAGGAAATGTTAAAACTTGATGAGAAATTTTTATGGCACTTATTGTCTTTGACTCAGGAAGGAAACTTCAAAGCGGGCCGGTTCGCGTTAATTTCAGCCGATGAGCTTATCGTGGCCCATACGAACGAAACCGAATACCGTTCCTTCATTGCCAATAAAAAGAACGAAGCGCTTCACTCAAGAATTATCGTAATGCCTGTACCATACAATTTAAAAGTGAGCGAAGAAGTGAAAATTTATGAAAAAATGATCAAGGAAAGCGATATGGCCCATGTGCATATAGCCCCGCACGCATTAAGAGTCGCCGCCATCTTCTCAGTATTGACAAGACTGGAAGTGCCGAAAAAACAAGGCATAGACATTGTGAAAAAAATGCGGCTTTACGACGGTGAAACGGTGGAAGGATATAATTCAGCGGATGTGGAGGAATTGAAAAAAGAATATCCGAATGAAGGAATGAAGGGCATCGATCCACGCTATGTCATCAACCGCATTTCATCGGCCATTATCCGCAAAGAAGTGCCATCCATCAATGCGTTGGACGTTTTAAGGTCATTAAAAGATGGACTAGATCAACATCCATCCATCTCGCCGGAAGAGCGGGAAAAATATTTGAACTACATTGCCATCGCAAGACGGGAATATGATGAAATCGCGAAAAATGAAGTGCAAAAAGCCTTCGTATATTCCTATGAAGAATCTGCCAAAACGCTTTTAAACAACTATTTGGACAATGTGGAAGCTTATTGCAACAAACAAAAAATCAAAGATCCGCTGACTGGCGAAGAATTGCCGCCGGATGAAAAATTGATGCGTTCCATCGAAGAACAAATCGGCATCTCCGAAAATGCGAAAAAGGCATTCAGGGAAGAAATTCTCATCCGCCTTTCCGCTTATGCCCGGAAAGGGAAGAAATTCGATTACAATTCCCACGAGAGACTGCGGGAAGCGATCCAAAAGAAACTGTTTGCGGATTTGAAAGATGTAGTCAAAATCACAACTTCCACAAAAACGCCGGATGAAGCACAGTTGAAAAAGATTAACGAAGTGATTGCCAGATTGATTGATGAATATGGTTATAATTCCACTTCAGCGAATGAATTGTTGCGTTATGTCGGCAGTTTGTTGAACAGATAAACCGAATACCGTTTCTGAACCATCAAACACTGTATGTGCTAAGATTTGTTCTTAGCACTTTTTTTAATAGAAAAATGTTGTGGTAATTCCATAAATCACGCGCATATGATAAAAAAAGTGATTTTCCAAGAGAATACGGGAAAATCATGAAAGATGGGTGATGATCAAATGAAAAAGAATAATAGGGACTATATCGTTTCAAGGGAAAATTGGTCTTTACATCGCAAGGGATATCAAGACCAGCAACGGCATATGGAAAAAGTCAGGGAAGCCATAAAAAATAATTTGCCTGATTTAATCAGTGAAGAAAGCATCATTATGTCAAACGGCCGTGATGTCATTAAAATTCCGATCCGTTCTCTCGATGAATATAAAATTCGATACAATTACGGAAAATCCAAACATGTTGGGCAGGGGCAAGGAGACAGCAAAATCGGCGATATTGTCGCGCGGGATTCCCAAGGCGGAGCCCAAGGTCCAGGGAAAGGAAAAGAGGCGGGAAATCTGCCTGGCAGAGACTATTATGAAGCGGAAGTCAGTCTGGAAGAAGTGCAAAACATTTTATTCAGCGAATTGGAATTGCCGAATCTGGAACAAAAGGAACTGTCCAATATCATAACAGAAAAAATTGAATTCAACGATATCCGCAAAAAAGGGTTAATGGGGAATATAGACAAAAAACGCACCATCCTTTCAGCCATTAAGCGAAATGCGCTGAGAGGAAAGGCGCAAATTACGCCGATCACCGAGGAAGATTTGCGTTTTAAAACCTGGAATGAGGTAGTGAAACCGGAATCCAATGCGGTTGTATTAGCGATGATGGATACAAGTGGAAGTATGGGCAATTTTGAGAAATATTGCGCCCGGTCATTTTTCTTTTGGATGACCCGCTTTTTGCGGACGAAATACAAAAAAGTGGAAATTGAGTTTATTGCCCACAGTACGGAAGCGAAGGTCGTAACGGAAGAAGAATTTTTCACAAAAGGGGAAAGTGGAGGAACGATTTGTTCGTCCGCCTATTTGAAAGCGCTCGAGCTTATTAAACGGAAGTATAGCCCAAACCGTTACAATATATATCCAGTTCACTTTTCAGACGGTGAAAACATGTCCAGCGACAATGAAAAATGTTTGAAGCTTGTCGGTGAACTGATGAAAGTTTCCCAAATGTTCGGATATGGGGAAGTGAACGCTCTGAACCGTTATTCCACATTAATGAACACGTATAAAAAAATCGATAACCCGAAATTCCGCCATTATGTGATCCGGCAGAAAAGCGATGTCTACGAAGCGTTAAAAAGCATGTTCCGCAAACAGGAAGCGAATGCTTAAAGGGGTGAATGAAGTGGATAAAGAACTTCAAAAAGCAATCGATGAAATTACGGAAATCGCGATCGGATTCGGGTTGGATTTTTACCCAATGCGATATGAAATCTGCCCTGCGGATATCATTTATACAATCGGAGCCTACGGGATGCCGACGAGGTTTTCCCACTGGAGCTTCGGAAAGCAATTTTACAAAATGAAATTGCATTATGATTTGGGCCTTAGCCAAATATACGAACTTGTCATCAATTCGGATCCATGTTACGCCTTTTTGCTGGAATCCAACACCCTCACGCAAAACAAACTGATAGTTGCCCATGTATTGGCCCATTGCGATTTCTTTAAAAATAATGTCCGTTTTTCCAATACGAGAAGGGACATGGTGGAAAGCATGACGGCCACGGCTGAACGCATCGCAAGCTATGAACGGCAATATGGCAAATATGAAGTGGAACAATTTTTGGATGCGGTTTTGTCCATTCAGGAACATATCGATCCTTCTTTAATAAGACCGCAGTTATTGTACGAAGAGGAAGAAGAGGGTGAAGAAGAAAACATCATACTGCCAACACCTTACGACGATTTATGGAAGCTGGATGAACGGTTGGAGGAAAAAAAGGAACAGCCGAAGAAGCAAAAAAAGAAAAAATTTCCTCCAAAACCGGAGAAGGATTTGCTGCTGTTCATAGAACAATACAGCCGGGAGTTGGAAGAGTGGCAGCGGGACATCATGACCATGATGCGGGAAGAAATGTTGTATTTCTGGCCGCAACTTGAAACAAAAATCATGAATGAAGGATGGGCATCCTATTGGCATCAACGGATCATGCGGGAGCTTGATCTGGATACGGCTGAAACGATTGAATATGCGAAGCTCAATGCCGGGGTGCTCCAACCATCGAGAACCTCCATCAACCCTTATTATTTAGGATTAAAAATTTTTGAGGATATTGAACGGCGTTACGACAACCCGACGGAAGAAATGAAAAAAATGGGGGTCAAACCGGGATCAGGCAGGGAAAAAATCTTTGAAGTGCGGGAGATCGAATCGGATATTTCCTTCATCCGCAACTATTTGACAAAGGAACTGGTGGAACAAGAGGATCTATATTTGTTCGAGAAAAAAGGCAATACGTATCAAATTACGAACAAAGACTTTGAAAAAATCCGGGACCAACTTGTTTCGATGAGGGTGAACGGAGGATTTCCATACATCGTTGTTGAAGACGGGGATTATTTAAGAAACGGAGAATTGTATTTGAAACATTACTATGAAGGAATGGAACTGGATTCGTATTATTTGGAAAATGTATTGCCTTATATTTATCGTCTCTGGGGACGCCCTGTCCATATGGAAACGGTGGTTGAAGGAAAACCTGTCCTTTATTCTTATGATGGGAAACGGAATTCAAGAAAGACTCTATGAATCCATGATGGGTTTTGTTGAAGCTCATGAAAAAATTCATGGGCTTTTATTTTTTTATTGCTATGAATTTATTATGTTTACGAAGAAATAGCATCAACATCGCACTTAACGTTAGGTAACTCTTCTAAAATTTTGCTAATATAAAAGTATAGCACAATGGAACTAGTATTTTGAATTTTGTGTTATGCACCTAGGAGAGAAAAACAATTATGTTAAGAAAATTAAATTGGAAAAAAATCACTTGGGCTATTTTGTTTGTTTCATTATTGCTTTCGGTTATCTTTATCATTTCCCGGATGATCATGGCACCAGCGGAATTGAAAGCGATGGAGGAGCATGCGAAAGTCAAGACCGATTATGTTTTGATGCTTTTGCAATGCATTTCGGGATTATTGATTATGATGATTCCGACTTTCATTGAACGGAAAATTTCGATCGATATTCCCGACTCAATCGAAGTCATCTTTTACACTTTTCTCTTTTGTGCCATCTATTTGGGGGAAGTGAGAAACTTTTATTATTTGGTTCCTTATTGGGATACGATACTGCATGCATTCAGCGGAGTGATGCTGGGAGCCCTGGGATTCATTTTGGTGAGATTTTTGAATGAGTCAAAACATACACATATTCAATTAACCCCGTTTTTCGTTTCTTTTTTTGCTTTTTGTTTTGCGGTCACAATGGGGACATTGTGGGAAATTTATGAGTTTTTGGCAGATGGGCTTTTATCAACCAATATGCAAAAATTTATCGCATCGGATTTTACGGTGCTCATTGGAAGAGAAGCTTTGAGTGATACGATGATGGATTTGATTGTGGATACAGTGAGCGCATTTTTTATTTCCTTGTATGGTTACATCCAATTAAAAAGATGGGAGAAACAAGGTTATCTTTAATCTTTGATAAAGATGAAACAAGCGTGTAGAAAGTCAGACTCTACACGCTTTTTTGACATTCGGCAATATTAATAAGATTGCGTTTCCCGCCCTTTCTGAACGGCTTCTTCCACAGCCTTTTTCGCATTGTGAGCGCCAAGCGGATGGAACTCTTCCGCAATTTCTTCACGGTTTTTCTCTTTATTTTTTGCTTCCAATCCTTCCCGTAAGCGTCTTCCGTATTCTTCATCGGCCGCTTCCGCATAAGAAATCATCTTTTCTTGTATATCTTTTGGGCAAATGGACAAGTCGTTGACAAGGTTATTGATCAGCTCGTCTTTTTCCCATTGTTCGAAATTGCGGTAAGTTTCTCCCGCTTGTTTAAAATCATTTCTCCGGTCGATCGGTTCCCGTAAAAGTTCCCCTTCGATCCATGGAGTATGTTCTGTTCCGACTTGTTCCGCTTCTTTCAAGCCGCCCATGCTGGAAGGCTCATAGTTGACGTGCGGGTTTTGATTTGGCCCTTTATCGTTGTGGTACCGCATTATACCGCCTTCATGGTTTGTGGCCACCCGTTTTTTTGGAGCGTTGATCGGGAGTTGCAGGTAGTTGGCCCCAAGGCGATAGCGCTGCGTATCGGAATAGGCGAAGGTTCTTCCTTGCAGCATTTTGTCATCGGAGAAATCAAGCCCATCCACAAGTACGCCTGTTCCAAAGGCGGCTTGTTCCACTTCAAGAAAATAGTTTTCAGGATTTTTGTTCAACACCATTCGTCCAACAGGAAGCCATGGGAACTGATCTTTCGGCCAAAGTTTCGTGCAATCCAACGGGTCAAAGTCCAGCTCTGGATGAGGACCGTCCTCCATTATTTGAACGAACAATTCCCACTCCGGATAATCGCCTCTTTCGATGGCTTCATATAAATCCTGGGTGGCGTGGTTAAAGTTTTTCCCCTGTATTTCCTGGGCTTCCTTCGTCGTCAAATTCCTGATTCCCTGTTTTGGTTCCCAATGATATTTGACAAGAACCGCTTTTCCTTCACTGTTCACCCATTTGTAGGTATTTACTCCGGATCCCTGCATCATGCGGTAGTTTGCAGGAATTCCCCATGGGGAATAAATAAGGGTCACCATATGAAATGATTCCGGGGAATTCGCGCAAAAGTCAAAGAATCTTTTGGCGTCTTGAATATTTGTGACAGGATCCGGACGGAATGCGTGAATCATATCCGGAAATTTCATCGGATCCCGGATGAAGAAGATTTTTAAATTGTTACCGACCAGATCCCAGTTTCCATCTTCCGTATAAAACTTCACCGCAAAACCTCTTGGGTCCCGAACGGTCTCCGGGGAGTGGAGTCCGTGCACAACCGTTGAGAAACGGACGAATACAGGCGTTCTTTTTCCTTTTTCCTGGAACAATTTCGCTCTTGTATACTTTGAAGCGGGCTCGTTTCCGACGGTGCCGTAAGCTTCAAAGTAACCGTGGGCTCCGGCACCCCGTGCATGAACGATGCGCTCCGGAATTTTTTCCCGGTCAAAATGGCTGATCTTTTCAATGAAATCGTAGTTTTCCAGTAATGCCGGACCACGGTTACCGACTGTCCGGATGTTTTGATTGTCCGTCACCGGGTGGCCCTGACGGTTCGTTAATGTATCATCTTTTTCAATATTGGTCAGGTGTTTCTCATCGTTGTTTGTCATGATGTTCAACTCCATTATTAAATTGGCACAATAATTGGCAAAATCATCGGTTTTTTCTTCGTCTTTTCATATAAAAATTGTCCCACTTCTTTTTTGACGGCTTTTTTCATGGCAAAAAGATTCGGATCTTTCTCTTTGAAAGGTTCAATCGCTTTTCTTGCCATTTGATTGATATGGCGGATTAATTCCTCCGACTCTTTTGCATAGACAAAGCCTCTGGAAATGGAGTCCGGTTCTGATACCAGACTGCCGTCAGACTTGTCGATGGTAATGACAATGACGAGCATTCCTTCTTCTGACAACTGTTTTCGGTCTCTTAAGACGATATCTTCAATTCCTTCTTCACCAAATCCATCTACATAGGCATCTCCAGCCGGAATTTTTCTAGTTTGCCGTGCATCTTGATACTGAATATCCACCACATCGCCGTTGTTCAGAATGAAAATATTTTTTGGATCTACCCCGACATCTTCCGCCAATTTGGCATGCAAATGCATCATGCGGTATTCCCCGTGAATCGGTATAAAGTATTTTGGCTTCATTAATGTGAGCATCAGTTTCAAGTCTTCTTGATAGCCATGACCGGAAACATGCATTCCTGTTTTGCTGGCAGCACCGTAAATGACATTGGCGCCAAGTTTGAATAAGTTGTCCACAATTTTTGTGACATCTCTTTCGTTGCCAGGGATGGGGGACGCCGCAAAAATGACCGTATCTCCCGGGTCGATTCGAACATCCCGATTGCTGTTTGTAGAAAGTCTTGAAAGAGCGGCGAGAGGTTCACCCTGACTGCCTGTACAAAGAACAACGACTTTTTCGGACGGCCATTGTTTTACATCCTTTGCATCAATCAGCAGCCAATCAGGAATGTCGACATACCCGTATTTTTTGGCGACGCTGACGACATTCACCATGCTTCTGCCGAGCAAGGCTAGCTTACGGTCCGTCTTGATGGTTGCTTCAACGATCTGTTGTATACGATTAACATTGGATGCAAAGGTCGAAATAATAATTTTACCTGTTGCATTGAAGAAGGATTCTTCGATTTGTTTTCCCACTTCTCTTTCGGAAGGTGTCGACCCGGGCCGCTCCGCATTGGTGCTTTCCGAGATGAGAAGCAGCACACCGTCGTCTCCGGTCTTCGCCATTTTATGGATCTCTGAAAATTGCTGGTTTACAGGAGTGAGGTCAAATTTGAAGTCGCCTGTGTGAACCACTTTTCCCTCAGGCGTATGGAAGACGATGCCTAAGCAATCCGGTATGCTGTGGCTCACTTTAAAGAACGTCACTTGAATTTGGCCGAAATTCAATTCGGAGTCTGAATGAATTTCAATCAATGTGGATTCGCGGAAAATTTTATGCTCTTTCAGCTTTAATTCGATTAGTCCCAATGTAAATCGGGTCGCATACACGGGCACATTGATTTTTTTCAGAAAATACGGTATCCCTCCAATATGATCTTCGTGACCGTGGGTGACGATTATTCCCCGTATTTTATGTTGGTTTTCCAAAAGATAAGTAAAATCCGGAATGATTAAATCGACACCCAAAAAAGACCGATCGGCAAACTTTCCTCCACAGTCCACTATCACTAAATCATCGCCGTATTCAATCACATACATATTTTTCCCAATCTCGTTGATTCCACCGAGTGCAAAAATTGAAAGCATATCTTTAGATGACAAAATCATCCCCTCAATCCATCAAATTTCCTTTTATCAGTATTGGTTTTTCTTTTGTTTCATATACAGTGGAAAACAAAAAGGGCCTGCTTCCCAAATACCTTTGGGAGGCAGGCTGAACGGCTAATTTGATAATGCACGCATGATGGCGCTTGGATTGAATCCGACAATCCATTGGCCGTCAATTTCGATTTGAGGAACGCCCATTTGTCCGGTTTTGTTAACCAGATCAAACATGAGTTGAGGACTCTCTTCCACATTAATTTCTTTGAAAGGGATGTTTTGTTGCAGCAAAAAGTTTTTCACCATGACGCAATAAGGACAACTGCTCGTTGTATACACTGTTACGCTCTTCAAAAAATTTTCCCCCTTTTTCAAATTTTATAAATACCCCTATATGTATATTATTTAATTTCGAATTAAATGTCCATTTATAAGTATTTTATTTCGTATTATTCATTTTTACCTACAAGGGTATAAAACGACAAAATTGAACCGAATAATCATAAATCTCTTTTTCACGAATAGTATGGTTAATAAATAATAGAAAGATTGGAGTTTTGACGAATGATTTTACTAGAGGTGATGATGGAATGACTCTCATTATTTGCGTGTTGGAAATAGTCTATTTGTTTTTATGGATGGGCTCGGGAAACAAGATATTTTTCCTTGTCGCATTGGCCATTTTTCTCTGGTGGATTTATGAAATGCGCAAAGAGGCGAAAATCCGCCAAGAGAAAATCGAACAGGATACGATTCAGAAACTGGAAAGAATTCCCCATAACAGAAGAGCGGTTTCGGAAGATTGTTTATCGGCCATATTATTGGACGAGACCGCAGAAACCTTTTACTATCTGCAAAGGGAAGATGTTGAATCGAATTTCAAAAAGAAGAGCTATTCATTCGATGAAATCTACGAATGCGCCATTGCGGTAAACGACAGTATATGCTGCCTCATCTCGAAAGGGGGCATTCATGGATGGTCAATTCTTCAAGATGATGTTGAAATCTATAATGAAGAGGATTTTAAAGAAGAGGATACCATCAAGAAATTAAGTTTAAAAATCATTGTAGATGATCTTTCAAAACCCCTGATTGAATTCACATTCTTCGAGGACAAACGCGGCATTGAAAAAGACTCTGATGAATATGAGGAAATATGGCGGGAGTGCAAAAAATGGCATCAAAAAATCAGCGTCATCATTAAACGGGACAACCGGGAAAGGGACAAGATTGCGGTAAACAGCTGGGCTCACAATTAGTTTGTTGGGAACGATCCTGAAAGGTTCAGTAAGGGTCGTTTTTTTATGGAAATTGTTATTTTTTATTCACAACTTTTATGTATTCCATCGGTTACAATTGTTTTAAAGATGTATATAAAATATTACTTTTAGAGAGTGTGATTGGAATGTTTAATCGAGATTATAATCAAAATCCCTTTATTGTCATTTGGGAGTTGACGAGGGCTTGTCAGCTGCATTGTTTGCATTGCCGCGCGGAAGCCCAGCACCACCGACATCCTTTGGAACTCGATTTTGAAGAAGGAAAAGCATTGATTGATCAGATTTATGAAATGGATAATCCGATGCTTGTCTTCACAGGAGGGGATCCCCTTGAGAGGGAAGATGTATTTGATTTGGCGGAATACGCAATCTCAAAAGGGATGAGGGTATCGATGACTCCATCGGCGACTCCGAATGTGACAAAAGAAGCCATTCAGAAGGCGAAAGAAATTGGGCTTGCAAGATGGGCGTTCAGTTTGGATGGGCATTGTGCGGAAGTGCATGACCATTTCCGGGGGACAAGCGGTTCATTTAATCTGACAATGAAAGCGATTTCATTTATACATGAGTTGGATTTGCCTTTGCAGATCAATACGGTCATCTCCCGCTACAATGTTGATTATTTGGATGAAATGGCAAAATTGGTGGAGGATTTGAATTGTGTTTTATGGAGCGTTTTTTTCCTTGTTCCAACCGGCAGAGGGAAAGAATCGGATATGATTTCCCCTGTAGAACATGAGAAGGTGTTCCGATGGCTTTATGATTTGTCGAAGAGAGTGCCTTTTGACATTAAAACAACGGCTGCCCAGCATTACCGCCGCGTCGTCATCCAGCAAAAATTCCGGGAACGCCAAGGAATGGTCGACCTTGACCATATTGATTATGAGGATGCATTAATGAAGGGGAAAACTGGCCAATTTGACGGCTTGGGAAGGGCTCCGCAAGGCGTCAATGACGGGAACGGCTTTTTGTTCATTTCCCATATAGGAGATGTCTATCCAAGCGGGCTCTTGCCAATTAAGGCAGGAAATGTACGCAAAACTCCATTGGCAGAAATCTATCGGGAATCAGAGATTTTTAAGAATCTAAGAAATCCGGATTTGTACAAAGGAAAATGCGGAGTGTGCGAATTCAATAAAGTATGCGGGGGTTCCCGTTCAAGAGCGTACAGTGTGACGGGAGATTATATGGAAAGCGAGCTGTATTGTGTATATATTCCAAAAGCAATGCGCAAGAAAGCCAAAGTGGAATAGGATATCAAATAGATGCCATAGGCGGTGAAGGGAATATCTTTTTCGCATATGGCATCCTTTTAGTTATATGTATTGAATGGGGTGAAAACAAAGGGGACATCGGATGATGAGACGCCCCCAAAACATTAATAATGGATGTATACTGCTGTTCCATTGGGCACGATGCTTGCCAATTCTTCCACATCTTCATTCCGCATGCGGATGCAGCCTTTCGAAACGGCATAGCCGATGGAACTGGGATCATCCGTGCCATGGATGCCATAGGTTTCTTTTGAAAGAGTGAGCCACATCGTGCCAAATGGACCTCCCGGGTTAGGGGCTCTGTTGACAATGACAAAGTTTCCGGTAGGCGTTTCGAATAGCATCCGCCCCACAGCGATTGGGTAGGTTTTTACTAAAACTCCGTTGTTGTATAAGGATAAAGTGCGGTTATTGATGGATACATCGATTTCATATGGAATTGTACTTGGATCGGGCAATCCGGGAATATTGATCGGTTGACCGACATATAACAAATCCGGGTTTGTAATTTGAGGATTGTTTTCCAATAAAATAAGGTATTCCACCCGATAATCCCTTGCAATTTGTGCAAGGGTTTCCCCTGGTTTCACATAATGAATCATCAGCGCACCTCCAGCCTTATTCACTAAATACATATTATTCCGGGCAATTGTAATCGGTGCGGATAATCGGTATTTTGATAAGGCTGGATGAAGTTTTATGTAAGTGTTGCGAGAACTTCAAATTTCTTATGTTTCCCTGAAGTCAAAAAACGAACCGGTCCGGACCGTTTAGACTTTTGCAATCCACATATCTCAAACTGGACTGACCAGGCAATCCCGTCCGCTGCTTTTCGCTTTATATAAGTTTTGATCCGCATAATATACCGCTTCCAATATGTCGATTTCATCCTTTAATTCAGCCAGCCCGATGGAAACGGTCAAGTTGACCTTTGTGTCATTACTATATACGAAGGAAGTATGTTTGATTTCTTCGCGTATTTTTTCCAATATGCTTTTGGCTGAATCCAAATCCGTTTCCCCTAAATAAATGATGAATTCTTCTCCCCCAAATCGTCCGGCAACCAAATGATGGGATTCATATTTTTTTAATATATTCGCCACTTCCGCTAAAATTTTGTCACCGAATAGATGACCATATGTATCGTTCACTTTTTTAAAAAAATCAATATCGAGCATGGCAATATAATGGCAAGGTTTTAATGAAACGGTTTTCTCTTCGACCACTTCATAAAATTTTCTCTTATTTACGAGTTTTGTCAGCGGGTCTTCATCAGCCATTTTTTCCAACTGGCTATTTAAAAATTTCCTTTGTCGATCTTGCATGATGAACATATAAAGAATGGCTGATGTTGCAACAAATGAGGTAACGCGGGTCAGTGCGGTCTCCTTGAAAATTTCAAAGCCGTTTGGAACAAGAAAAATGATAGGAAAATCACAAACAAACCAGCATAAAAGGATAATTAAAATTTTTTCGATATAATGCTTTTTCAATTGGGAACGGGGATGGAAGGCAAGAGCTATAATTGTTGGCAGCACCATTCCGAAGATAATCCCCGGAACCATCCCGTTTCCACCCATAAAAAATCTCCAAGCGGATGCGATCAACAACGCCGGAATTGCAATCCATCCTTGCAAATACGCCAAGAAAACGAGAGGAATGAACCGCATATCGACAAAATATCCTTCATGTAAATGGATCGGCAAATAGAAAAGCGATATTGCACAGCCGGAACTCAGCGCAATTGTAATGGCGATTCTTAATGGATGGGGGATTTTTTTCTGGTTGTCCAATATAAAAGTCATCGTTAAATGCATCAGCAAAATGACCGCTATGTTTGAAAGGATTGATTGTAACAAAAGGTTTGCACCCTTTCTAACTATTGCTTTCCGAACGATCAAGAAAAATATAAACTGTCAATAATTTTATCATATTTATGATAATTGTAAGAATAAAGTTTTAGAAAATAGAAGAAATTTCATGTTAAAATATAAAATTATAGTATGGGTGAAACTTTGCATGGAGGCAATTATGAGCAAATATATAGGGGAAATCATGTTGTTTACAACAGCCATTATTTGGGGGAGCGGATTTGCATTCAGTGCGATTTCTTTGGATTACTTTACTCCCTATCAAATATTGGCTATCCGTTTTTCTGTTGGAGTATTGATTTTGAGTATCATATTTTATAATCGATTGAAACATATTAAGAAATCGACAATCAAGAGAGGCTTCATTTTGGGGTTTCTTTTATATTTGGCGTTTCTGCTGCAAACGGTCGGCTTGCAATATACAACTCCATCAAAAAATGCTTTTATTACAGCCATCAATGTAGTCATAGTTCCATTTATCGCTTTTTTTATGGACAAAAGGAAAGTCGATAAATTTGAGTTGTCGGGAGCATTTTTGGCGATTATCGGCATCGGCTTCCTTTCGTTGCAATTGTCCGTTGCCGACATCAATGTGGGGGATCTTCTGACATTAGGGTGTGCATTTGGTTTCGCTTATCAAATTTATTACACAGCCAAATATGTGAAAGATGAAGATCCGATATTGCTGACAATTGTTCAAATGGGAGCTGCTGCCCTTTTTGCGTGGCTATTTGTGCTGGCAAAGGGGGAAGTCGATTTCAGCCTTGAATGGAAAGGGGTACTTTCCACTTTGTATTTGGGGATTTTCTCCACAACGCTTGCATACTGTTTCCAAACAATGGCCCAAAAATTTACGAGCGAAACAAAAACAGCGATCATCTTATCGACAGAGGCCTTATGGGGAATGGTTTTCTCCGTCATCATATTAAGCGAAGTGTTGACGGGAAGAATGATCATTGGAGCCGCCTTGATTTTAACTGCCATTATTTTGGCGGAAACAAAGCCGGACTTTTTCAAAGGAAAAAGTTTGGAAGATATTAAAGAAATAAAATGATGAATCTCGGTGGAAAAACGGTCTTTTGGCAAAATCCTGGAGAGTTCTCCGGGATTTTTTTTGGATTGTTCCCGTATAAAAAATAAAACAAAGGAAAGAAGTCAATGTTTTCCGGTTACAGCACTTGTTGTAATGCCGACAACCGTAATCGCAATAATCGATAATAGCAATGTGCTGGCGGAGAGTAAAATTCCACCGATTAAAACAATAATGGAATCAATCAGTAAAATAATGATGCCCACATTGATTTTCGTTTTGTCGCTGATAAATTGGGCCAATAAATCGGTTCCTCCGGTGCTTGTATCAAATCTCAGCATCATCCCGATTCCAAATCCTACAAATACCCCACCGATAATTGCCGCGATGAAGGAGTTAATGTGCAACAGGGAACGAAGAGGCATAAAAATATCGATGATCACAGAAGAGACTAATAAACCGTGGACACTGTTATAAAAATAATGTCTATATTTGAACCACGCCAAAATGAAAATTGGCATGCTCAATACAATGACCATCAGTCCGATTTTGAGGTGGAAAAGGTAATGCAAAATAAGGGAGAGGCCAATTATGCCCCCGTCCAATATTTCATTCGGTGCCAAGAAAAGATTGATTCCGATGGATAACAAAATGCTTCCAAGAAGGATGGCCAGTCCCTTCTGTACATAGTACATGAACATTCCTCCATCTAGCAGGACATGCACTATTGTATGAAAGGACAATAAAGAAAATGCTTAATTGTTTTGCACCGATTCGAAAGGGATTATTCGCCCGTTTCTTATAAGGAAATAATTGCGGGAATGCCTGCTTTCATGATTGGAAGAAAATGAGCGGCAACCATGATGAATAATTCACATTAAATTTAGCATGATAAAGGCATAACACTTATGGAGGTGCAAAGATGGCAAATAACAATAAACAATTTACGCAAACAGGAACAAATATTGAAGAAGTGAAACGTCAAAATGCTCAAGGCAGCAGTTCAACATTCGGAACGAATCCCCAAAAAGTGAGGGAAGAAATTGCTCAGGAAGGCGGCTTTGGGAATCAAAGCTTCTCACAACCAAGCCAACCTGGTAAAACACCTGCAGGAACGGACATCCAGCAAGTGAGGGAAGAAATCGCCCAAGAGAGCGGTTTTGCAAATCCAAATAAACCACAGCCAAGCCCTGCTCCAGGTAAAACACCCGCAGGAACGGACATCCAGCAAGTGAGGGAAGAAATCGCCCAAGAGAGCGGTTTTGCAAATCCAAATAAACCTCAACCAAGCCCTGCTCCAGGTAAAACACCCGCAGGAACGGACATCCAACAAGTGAGGGAAGAAATCGCCCAAGAGAGCGGTTTTGCAAGTCCAAATAAACCACAGCCAAGCCCGGCTCCTGCCAAAACACCAGCTGGAACAAACATCCAACAAGTGAAAGAAGAAATTGCCGAAGAAAGCGGATTCCAACCGCAACAACGGTTCAGAAAGAATCAGCCGAATTCTTAATAGGAAAAGAGGCTGGGACAAAAGATAAAAAACACCATTTTCTCCCGGGAGAAAATGGTGTTTTTTTGATAATTGAAGAAAATTGATTTCCGTTCCGGGGACGCTTTCCGCGGGCCCGGCTCGAGCCTCCTCGGAGCTCAATCCTTCGCTCCTGCGGGGTCTCGAGACTCGGGCTGTTCCCGCAGGAAAGCTTTTGCTTTGCGACTAAGCGTGCGCGACAGGAGCACTCGCCCCGTCACTCCAATCAATTTTTTACAAAAATTCTTTTTGCAGCTCGTTCACTTTATTAGTTATGTCCCAGCCTCATTTCATTATTTTGTACGATTTTTAATTTTTTATCAAAGTCAAAATTTGCTAGTATGGAATTAGAACAGACGAGGTGTGAGGTGACATTCATGCAAAACAGAAAAATTATCGGGTTGCAAAAATTGGGAACGCAATGGACTACAGAAAGCCCTTTTATTTTGACTGCATATCACAAAGACATGTATCCGCCGGGCAACGAAGAGCAGGGAGTAGACGCGGAACTGCTGGAAGGACGGGACCTGGGGGAAGATTTTAAATTAAAGGATGGCTTTCGTATGTACCATGGAAAGGCGATTCCCGGATTTCCCGTTCATCCTCACAAAGGGTATGAAACAGTCACAATCGTTCTGCAAGGGGTAGTTGATCACTTCGATTCCAGGGGGTCTGTTTGCCGATATGCAAGCGGCGATGTCCAATGGTTGACTGCGGGGAAAGGATGCCAGCATTCTGAAATGTTTCCGCTTGTCAATAAGGAACAGACAAATCCACTTGAATTGTTTCAAATTTGGTTAAACTTGGATCAAAAAGGAAAAAAAGCGGAACCGGAATACCGAATGTTTTGGAGAGAAGATATCCCGGTTATTGAAAATGATTTCGATGGAAACAAAACAACAGTGAAAGTGATTGCCGGGGAAATGTATGGAATCACGGCTTTGGAACCGAACATGGCTTCTTGGGCGAAAAATAATAACCATCATGTGGGGATTTATTTGATACATATGGAGCCGGGAGCCATCATGACTCTTCCGAAAGTATCGGGTACCATCAATAGGAATTTGTATTATTATGAAGGGGGAACAATACAAATTGATGGTGCGGCGATACAAGCGAATTATCGCTGCAAACTGGCAGGGGACGAAGAGATTGTTATCCAAAACGGAGATCAATACAGTTCCATCCTTGTATTGGAAGGTGAGCCGATCAATGAGCCCGTTGCTCAATTCGGTCCTTTTGTGATGAATAAAAAGGAAGAAATTTATGCGACTTTTGC
Organism: Ureibacillus sp. FSL W7-1570; assembly: GCF_038593265.1. Lineage (GTDB taxonomy): Bacteria > Bacillota > Bacilli > Bacillales_A > Planococcaceae > Ureibacillus > Ureibacillus suwonensis. The sequence continues at coordinate 1,756,161 of NZ_CP151979.1, read as the reverse complement.
CGAATATAATAAAACAAAATTTGGCGGTTGGAAATGGGATAGACCGGATCCCGTGAATCATAGAGATGCGGGCAGATTTGCCAAATATCCGGATGGGATCATCGAAAAGCCGGGAGAATAAAAATTAAGGGTTTCAAGCAAGGAAACTTTCCTTGCTTGAAACCCTTATTCCACATTTCGTACGACAAGCACATCACATTTTGCGGAAGTGACGATATGCTGTGTGACAGATCCCAAAAAGATTTGTTCAGCAGGAGTCAATCCCGTTGCACCGCAGATGATTAAATCCGCATTCACTCTTTCGGCGACATCGATTGGAATCAGTTTTTTCGGGGAACCTTTTTCAATGATCACTTCAACATCTTCTATGTTTTGGGATGTTGCCTCTTTGCGGTATTGGTCCATCCGTTTATTTATTTCTTCAAGATTTCGCGTCAAAATTTCTTTATATTTTTTTGCCCTTGCTACACGGGTTGTATCAATAATCGTCACCAATTTTAAAGAAGCCTGATTTTCTTTCGCAATCCTAATTCCTTCATGAAGAGCCGCCTCAGACTCTTTTGAACCATCCATAGCGACTAAAATGTTTTTATAATTCGCGATCATGCCAATCACTCCTTTTGTTGGAAATATTATATCATGAAAGCGCATACAAAAATTTTGCAATATTGTGGAAGAATCATCCGTTTATGTTTATAAATCGATAATATGCTGATTCATGAAAAAAATTGCAAAACGGGGTTTCCAAAAAGCGAAATTGAAGGAATGAAAAAAGCCGGGGCAGAAATCTTCTTTCCGCCTCGGCTTATCAAGATTTTATCAAATTATTTCAACACATCGTGATCCACGTAACGTTCGCCGTTCAGTTCACTGATGACATTGATGGCAACCTTCGCACCGTCACCCGCTGTAATGATGGTATGGACGCTCACACCTGCGCATGTACCAGCAGCCCAGATGCCTTCCACATTTGTTTTGCCATTTGCGTCCACATCAAAAATAGTTTTTACTCTTGGCTCAGTTCCTGGTTTCGTATTAAGTCCGATGCTTTCCGCCAGATCAGTTAAAAAACCTGTGGCAAGGATGACATGTTTTGCTTCCACTTCGCCATTTTCATATTGGAGTTTAAATCCGTTTTCAGTTTTTGAAATGCCTGTCACTTTTGCTTCAATCAGTTCAGCACCGTAATGTTTAGCTTGTTCAATTCCTGTTTTCACCAATTCCGGTCCAGTAATTTCTTTCACGCCGTAGTGATTGTAAAGCATTGCACGTTTTGTTACGCCTTGGTCGCTGTCCAAAATCACCGTTTTCTTTCCTGCTTTTGCCGTAAAAATCGCAGCGCTTCCTCCGGCTGGTCCTGCGCCGATAATTGCTACATCATACATAAGCCATATCCCTCCTAAAATCTTCTATATTTATAATTCTACCAAAATAAAAGCACCGACTCTAAAAATATGGCTTTTTTTTCAAAAATTAAGGAGATTGTTTGATATTCCACTGATCGAGTATTACGATTTTATTAGCGACAGTTTTTGATTTTTGGAGGGGTTTGCAGTGGCAAGTTTATTGTCAATCGACTGGGACTACTTCATATCCGCTGAAAATCAAGAAATAACATCAAGTGTTGAAAATAAAAGAACGATCAATGATTTATGGTATAAGCGTTATTTTCAATACAAATCCTATGGAAAAGATTTTGAAAAATCTTTTGCCCTTTCGAAAGATGTTGATTTTTTCTGGAATAAAATCAAACAATTTTTCCGATGGGATCAAGAAGTGAACGTTTATGTATCGGATTCCCATGCTTTATCATACAAAATCGCGGAAAAATTTAATGTGGATGAAGTGTATCTTTTTGATGCCCATTCGGATCTGGGATACGGCGGGCTTGCTTCATTGCAGTTCGAAGTCAATTGTGCCAACTGGCTTGGAAAACTTTTGAAAAATGGAATCATCAGTAAAGCGTATATCATCTACAGTCCTTTTACGAAGGAAAAGCCGGAATTTTTTAAAGAAATCAATAAAGCATTCAACATACAATATTTAAAATTTGATGATTTGTATGAAGGGATCAAAACCGCCGCCATCCATATTTGCCGTTCAGGGGCATGGAGTCCGCCTTGGTTTGATGGAAAATTTGTGGAATTCGTCAGAACTCTTGGATTGCCTTACAAAGTCTATCAATGTCCTATCAGAAAATGGAACCCGAACAATGTGACTTTTGCGCAAAAATTGGAGTATATGATGGCATGAATCTTCATTGATGAATAAAGCGGTACCGTCAACACATACTACCATAAAGGAGTGTGTTGCATATGAAAAAAGATTCATTGCCGGATTCAAAGAAGAAATTTGCTGATATTCCATATGAAGAAAAACCGGACCGGGTGCCATCAGACAATATCAGCCTTTTTGATTTGCATGAGGATATGCAGACAGTGGATTCGATTCCGGTGGATGAACTCAATAAACGGGTGAAAGCGGAAGGGGACGAGTTATTGGAAGAACTGTTCCGCAAAGAATCGCCGGATGAAAAGCATCATTTTGACAACGCTTAAAGCGGGGACAAAGCTGTCTTCCCTATAGAAAAAGGAGAAATTGAGAAGGCTCAATTTTTCCTTTTTTCATTTCACGCCATTTGGTAAGTTTATCATCATTTCGTGCACAAGTTGTCAAAATTTTCTTAGAAAACATAAACATTTACTCTTATAATAGAATCATACAGGGCACTTGAAGGAGTGTGACCTCCATGCGAAATTTGGTTATGAAAGGCTCCATGTTTCTCCATCTGTTATTCCTCGCTTGTGTATTTGTTTTTATTCCACATGATGTGAAAGCGGAAAAGCATTTTCAGGATATCGGTTCCGCCGACAGCCACTATGAAGCAATCAACTATTTGAATCAATTGGACGTCTATGATTATAAAACGGATGACAAGTTTCATCCCAATCAAAGTATTTCACGCAAGGAAGCGGCCAAAATCCTCCATACATTGTTCCATGACCATTTGCATGGAATCAGGGATTATAGCGGGGATCCGTTTAAGGATGCAGCGCCGTCGGATCCTTATTATGATTCCATCCTTTGGGCTTATGAAGCGGGAATATTTGATGGAGACGGAGGACGCTTTAGAGGGGAAGAACCTTTATACCGGGCCCAGTTGGCCAAAATTTTGGTGAATACATTCGATTTGCAATATTCGGGATGGATCCGGTTATTCCAGGATGTCCCAAAAGGGCATTGGGCATATGACTATATTTATACATTATACGGGCTTGGCATTACAACCGGAAGCAACGGGTATTTCATGCCTGAACAATATGTGACAAACGGCCAATTTGCCAGTTTCCTGTATCGAACCATCCTGGTTGCGGACTATGATAAAATCCTTGCGGCCGGCAAAATTCCGGAAAGAAAGCAGGCAAGCGGAAAAGTATTGGCCAGCTACAACTCGGAATACGAATTTGTTTGGCATCAAATCGGAAGAAATGAGCAATTGGAATTGGAAGGGGTCAACGAAAACAACGAAGTCGTCGGCTTTTACAGCACAATCAAAGGCAAAGAATTATTCGGGATAACGATTGGGAAAAGTGACAAAAACCAGGTTTTAAAGCAATATGGAAAAGGAATCGAAGCGATTTTAAAAAATAATCTTTGGTATAAACTGTTGAAAGATGAAGGCTATTCGATGTATTTCATCGAAGGGAAATATGTCACGTTCTTTTTCGATTTATACAACCGCGACACGGTAAGGTCGATTCTTTGGGTTGAAAGGGAATACGAAAAGAAAAAAGAAGGGTATTACGGAGATAATCGGGTGGAAGACCGGCGGGAAGGCTTTGAAAATTTAATGGTGGAATTGATGAATCAGGCCCGCGCCGCTGAAGGAATCCCCCCGCTTATCAGTGCGCAGCAATACCGGGAAACCGCCAGAAAACATAGCCTGGATATGGTGCGGAACCATTTCGTCTCCCATATCGGCAGCGACGGAAAAAGCGCTTTGGAGCGGATGCTTCTGGATGGCATGAATTTTGTCCAAGGCGGTGGAGAAAATATAGCGGCTGGCGCTTATAATACGATTTATGCCCATGAAGCTTTGATGAACAGCCTGGAACATCGGGAAAATATCTTGTATGGACGTTTTACCCATGCCTTCACCGGGGTTGCTTTTGATGGTACAACCCCTTATTGGACGATTGATTTTTATTTTGAAAATAAATAGTTTGGGATATGGACAATTGATTTCAATATTGCAAAATAAATATTGTTTCAACATAGATAACAGTTGTATATTACTTTGCCCAAATGATTGATTTTGATACCATTTCATGCTACTTTCATTTTAGTCAAGAAAATTGTTGGCAATGATTAAAGAGAATAGATGAAGAGAGATGAAGGAACAATGACTCAACCATTTTTGCCAGTATTATGTGGTTCAGATATGAATGCCTATGGAATGGCCCGTGCCTTCCATGAAGCATATGGAATAAAGTCCCTTGTAGTGGGCCGTTCCCACTTGACAGCGACGCAAGACAGCAAAATCATCCTTTTTGAACAAGTGGACAATTTTAATAAGCAGGAAGTCTTTTTGCCTGCATTGGAAAAGATAGCGGAAAAATACAAAGACACTAAACTGTTGCTTCTTGCTTGCGGGGATGATTATGCGAAACTGATCATTAAAAATAAGCCGGAACTACAAAAGCATTTCATTGTGCCATATATTGACGAATCGCTGATGGATCAAATTTTATTGAAAGAAAACTTCTATAAAATGTGCGAAAAATACGGTTTTAAATATCCGAAAACAACGATTATCAGCTATGAAAACTATAAAGACTTTGAAATCCCATTCGATTATCCAATCATCATCAAAGCTTCCAATTCCGTCGCTTATTGGGCATGCAAGTTCCCAGGCAAGAAAAAAGTGTTTGTCGCCCATGATGAAAATGAGAAAAATGCAATTTTGGACGCCATTTACAGCTCCACTTATAAAGACAATTTAATCATTCAGGAGTTCATTCCAGGCGACGATTCCTACATGCGCGTGTTAAATGCCTATGTAGGAAAAGACGGAAAAGTGAAGTTGATGTGTTTGGGCAATCCGATCTTGGAGGAACATTCGCCGGAAGGAATCGGAAGCTATGCGGCGATCATCACCACATACGACAAAGAATTGATGGATCGGGTGCGTTATTTCCTTGAAGATATCGGATTTACCGGCTTTGCGAATTTCGATATGAAAAAGGACCCTAGAACCGGGGAATACAATTTATTTGAAATCAATTTGCGGAATGGGCGTTCAAGCTATTTCGTGACGGCAGCCGGATACAACCTGATGAAGTATGTAGCGGACGACTATGTGTTCAATATCAAACAGGATCTGACTTATGCGGATAACAAACATTTATGGCTCGTCATTCCAAAAGGGGTATTATTTAAGTATGCTTCAAATGAGAAGTTGAAAATCGAAGCCAAAAAACTGATCCGCGAAGGAAAATGGACAAACTCCCTCTACTATCCTTACGATATGAATGCAAAACGTTGGATCAAATTGACATTGAACAAATTAAATTATTATCGAAAATATAAAAAATACTTTAATAAAAAAGGTTTGGCGGAATGATGAAAAAAACTTTGGGAATCATCGGAGGCGTCGGCCCCCTTGCGACAATGTTCCTTGGGGAAGCCATCGTACGCCTGACAAAAGCTGCAACAGACCAAGAACATGTTCATACGATTATTGACAACGACACAACCATTCCGGACCGTACAGCTTTCATTTTAGGAAAGTCAAATGATAATCCGGTGCCTGTCATTATTCGGGATGCCAAGAAACTGGCCGACTTTGGCGCTGATTTGGTTTGCATCCCGTGCAATACTGCCCATACCTTTTATGAAGAAATCCAACAGGGGTCCCCTGTACCCGTGATCCATATGATCAGGGAAACGGCGAAACGGGCACATGAACTTGAAGCCAATAGAGTGGCCATTTTAGCGACGGATGGCACCATTTTTTCGAAGGTGTATCAAAAGGCGCTGATGGAACAGGGAATCGAGCCGGTCATCCCTGATGAACATACGCAAAAACTTGTGATGTCCGTCATTTATGATGATGTGAAATCCGGAAAAGACGTATCGAGGGAAAAATGGAAAGAAATCGAAGAAGCGGTTTTTGCCCTTGATTGCGACCGGATCATTTTAGGATGTACAGAATTGTCCGTTGTGAATAAAAACTTGCAATTGGGGAATCGTTATATCGATTCATTGCTGGTATTGGCTGAAACTGCAATCATCCGCTGCGGATATGAAGTGAAGAAATAGAATGGACGTAAAAGAATTCGCTTGTATTCAAGGACCGTGCTGGAATGGAACATATCAATTCCGGCACGAATGGCGAATTCTTTTTTCATCATTATCGGGCTTCAAGCTTTTTTACATAATATCATTGGTGGAACGATGGAATGAATCCTTACGAAAAAGTGGTAAACTTGACAAGGGAAGGTGGGAAAAACGTGTCAGTAATAGAATTATTAAATGAAACATTGAAGCAAAAGTGGAAGTTTGAACGGACGATGAAAGTGCAGGATGAAATGATCCCGGCCATGTTGGAAGGAAAAGATATCGTGGCGGAATCCCCGACCGGTTCCGGCAAAACATTGGCATATGTTCTTCCGATGCTACATAAATTGGATGGTTCGAAAAAAAGTACTCAAGGTTTGATTGTCGCACCTTCTCAGGAACTTGCCATGCAAATTGTAGAAGTGATCCGGGAGTGGAGTGCCGGAACAAATATTACCGTTCAACAGCTCATCGGCGGAGCGAACGTGGCCCGTCAAATTGAAAAGCTGAAGAAAAAACCGACCATCGTGGTTGGAACGCCCGGCCGAATAAATGAGTTGGTCCGCGCCAATAAATTAAAGTTAAGAGAAATTGAAATCATCGTATTGGATGAATGTGACCAATTATTGAGCAGAGAGTATCGGGTTATTGTGAAATCCTTTATAGAGGGTGCATCCCCTAAGCGGCAAGTGGTTTTGGTGTCAGCAACCATTACGGACGAGATCCGGTTGGTTGCAAGCCGGATGATGAAAGATCCGTTGAATATTCAAATCAAACCGGAAGATATGGTGAAAGTCGGAAAAGTGGTTCATTCATTTGTGAAAGTGGAAGAACGGGACAAAACGGATGCGTTAAGAAGGCTTGCCAATATTGAAGGAGTTCGGGGCCTTGCGTTCATCAACAATTTGGATCAATTGTTATTGAAAGAAATGAAATTGAAATATAAGGATACAAAAGTGGTATCGTTGCATGCGGACATGAGCAAAGAGCAGCGGAAAAAATCTTTGGAAGATTTCCGCAAAGGCGAAGCGCGCATTTTATTGGCAACCGATTTGGCTGCACGGGGATTGGATATTGAAGGACTTACCCATGTGATTCATGTGGATCTCCCGCATACAGTGGAACAATACTTGCATCGGTCCGGGCGCACGGGCAGAGCGGGAGCCGATGGGGAAGTGCTGACGCTTCTTTCATATAAGGATGAAAAAAATTATAAGAAGCTGTTGCGGCAAGCAGGGCAAAAACCTGTCCAAAAGGTGATCTACAAAGGACAATTAATTGAAGGAAATGCGAATACCATCGCCAAAAAGTGAGGGAATGGCCATGACTTTTGAGGAAAAATTGGAACAATATGCGGAACTGGCTGTGAAAGTCGGTGTGAACATTCAAAATGGGCAATATTTATTAATCAATACGACGACAGACACTTTGGATTTCACAAGATTGGTTGTGAAAAAAGCTTACGAAGCCGGAGCCGGGATAGTGCATGTCAATTTGACGGATGAAGAGATTACCCGTGCGTTTTATGAGCATGGAGCGGAAGAAGAATTCGGCAAGTTTCCGAAATGGATTGTTGCACAACGGGATGAATGCATCGAACGGAAAGGCGCCTTTCTTTGGATTGATGCAGAAGATCCGGATTTATTGAGCGGCATTCCTGTACGCCGAATTTCAGCTCAGCAAAAGGCAAGCGGAGAGGCGCTGGTCAATTACCGGAAAGCCATCATGAATGATGAAATCGCCTGGTCCATTATTGCGGTGCCTTCAAAAAAATGGGCTGCAAAAGTATTTCCGGACTTGCCGGAAGAAGAGCAAATCAATGCGTTATGGGATGCCATTTTCAAAGCAGTACGCATCGGTGAAGGGGATGCGGTCGAAAATTGGAAAAAGCATCTCGCAAATTTGGAGCAGCGGGCAAGTCAATTGAACAGCAAAAAATATGTCCAATTGCATTACAAAGCGCCGGGCACGGATTTGACGATCGAACTTCCAGAAAAGCATATTTGGTGCACAGGCACAAGCAGAACGCCGGAAGGGGTGATCTTCACCGCCAACATGCCGACGGAAGAAGTGTATACACTCCCTTCAAAATATGGCGTGAATGGTTATGTAAGCAATACGAAACCTCTTGTATATCAAGGGAATATTATCGACCAATTCACACTCACTTTTGAGAAAGGGAAAATTGTTGAAGCCCACGCAAAAGTCGGTGATGAATTGCTTCAGGAATTAATTCAAACGGATAAAGGATCCGCCTATTTAGGGGAAGTGGCACTTGTGCCGCATGAATCGCCGATTTCATTATCCAATATTTTGTATTACAATACGCTTTTTGATGAAAATGCCTCCAATCATTTGGCGATCGGGGAAGCTTATCCGACTTGTTACGAAGGCGGCAGGGATTTGGAGGAAGGTCAGCTGGAATCTTTGGGCATCAATGTATCGATCACCCATGAAGATTTTATGATTGGCAGTGCCGAAATGGATATTGACGGCATTTTACCGGATGGAACACGGGAACCGATCTTTAGAAATGGAAATTGGGCTTTTTAGTGTCTTGTGTCAAACCACATCCTTTCTTATTTGGGTTCTTTGTCAAATGGTGTTGGTGAATAAATTTTAGTGACATTATTTGGTAATATGTAATCGGATGGCTTAGGGGAAATTCGAGGTTCCCCTAAGCTGTTTTTATTTTCGCTAAGTTTTGGGTAATGAATATTCGGTTTCTAAAGTGATAGAAGGATCGATAACCGAAAGAAATGCGTTTAATCACTTTGATTTTGTTATTAATCCCCTCTAAAATGCCGTTGTTATAATCATATTTCAACGTATTCTCCACGTAATTGATGTATTTGTTGATTGTCTTGATGGCGGTTTTCATATAGCTGGAAACGATATTTTGTTTATTCTCTAATGTTTTCTTTAGGAGCTCAAAGTCTTTGATTTTTATGCAATGTTGCACGTATTGATATAACTCATAGGACGCTTTTAATTCAGAATCTAAATCAATGAGATAGTGGAGAATCTCCACCTCACACATATGCTTTTTAAAGCAACGATGATATTTATAGTTCTTATAATCAAGTTTTGTTTGATCTTTCAGAAGGAGCTTCCAGTATTTTTTTAATTTATTGTAATTCTTTTTATCCCGATTCATGACGTTGATGCGCGTTTTGTTTAAAGCTCTGCTAAATAGTTGGAGGATATGGAATTTGTCGAGTACGATTTCCGCTTTAGGGAAAACTTCGTGGATTAAGGAAATATAAGGGCTGTACATATCGATGACAATCGTTTTTACCGCATCTCTCGCCTTCTTGGAATACCGTAAGAAATACTCTTTGAGGACATGTAATCTCCGGTCCTCCACGATATCCACAATCTCCCCCGTTTCAGAGTCGCAGAAAATAAAGGACATCGCTCCAGCTGCGGATTTCACTGATTTAAATGTAAACTTTCATTTTATCTCATCTAAAAAGAGTACGATTTTTTCAAATTCCTTCGGAATCATCTTTGCCATCCTCTGAAAAAATGTGCTAAATTTTTTGTGAATTATTTCATAGGGGGATGGAAGATCTGTGATCTTGATTCATGATTTTGGAGTCGATCTCGAAACCTATCATGAATTAGGAAAAAACAATGACTTTCCTATGGTGGAGGAGTGCCCACATTGTCATGCGAAGCATTCCCTTCATCGCCATGGTTTTTATGAACGGAATGCCATCACCGCAGAAAAGGAATATCGTCTCTTGATCTGCCGTTTTCGTTGTTCGATTTGTTTCCAAACGGTGTCCATCCTCCCTCACTTTCTTCTCCCATACTTTCAACATACGACTCGTACCATCGTTCAATGGCTCCATGATGTGCTTCATCAAACCGGCACAAATCCATCAAAAAGACAACTCATTTCTTTCTATCTCCGACGATTTATCCAAACAATTTCATGGATTTATATGTATTTTGCTTCGGTGAAGAAATCTTTCGGTTGGGAGCGAGATACCCAACAACAAGCTTGTCGATCGATCGGGAAAATCCAACAATGGGGAGAGGAACGGTTTGTCAAAGAGTCGTGGGGGTATTTGTCGACCTACTTTATGGCACATTGTTTTGGACGATAAGGAAGCGCATCTAGGTGTTGAGGTCGTCCCACATACCTTTTGCCTCGACAGGTGGAAAAGAAGAATTTATCATCAAAGGTGAAATGGGTAGCCGGCTGTCCTTCGAAATGAAAAAGGAGGATGGAAACGATGGACGAACACATGAGAGAACAAATTGCCTTATTCCGATTCGGATTGATTGCCCCACTTTTGAATGAACAAGTAGATCCGAAGAGCTACCTCACTGAGATGGCTAATCGCATTCATGAAATGCCGTATTACGGAGAGAAACGGATCGCTGCGAAAACGATTCAAGACTGGTACTTGCGTTATCGGAAAATGGGATTTGAGGGATTAAAACCGAAGAAGCGCTCGGATCGTGGACATTCCCGAAAGCTGTCTCCAGAAGATGAGGATTATATTCTAGCGATGAGAAAAAAATTTCCCCAAGTGCCAGTGACGGTTTTTTACCAACAACTGGTACACCAAGGGGAAATCAACCCAAAACAAATTTCTTATTTTACTATATACCGATTATTAAAAAAATTCAACCTTGTCGGCAAAGAAATTTTACCGATGCCGGAGAGAAAACGTTTTGCGCATGATCAAGTGAACGCCTTATGGCAAGGAGACCTTTCTTACGGTCCGTATGTTCCAATCAACGGGAAGAAGAAAAGAACGTTTCTCATCGCTTACATCGATGATTGTTCACGCATCGTGCCATACGCTCAATTTTTCTCTTCCGAGAAATTTGATGGGCTGCGAGTCGTCACCAAAGAAGCGCTCATTCGGTATGGAAAGCCGAAAATGATTTACTCGGATAACGGAAAGATTTATCGTTCCGAAACTCTTCAGTATGCGTGTGCACAGTTAGGGATCACCCTCGTTCATACGCAGCCATATGACCCGCAAAGCAAGGGCAAAATTGAGCGCTTTTTCAAGACGGTGCAGACGCGTTTTTATCCGTTATTAGACATGAATCCGGTTCATTCACTCGAAGAGTTGAATGAACGATTTTGGAGATGGCTGGAGGAAGATTATCATCGTAAACCCCATGCATCGCTCAATGGAAAAACGCCTCATGAAATCTTTCTGTCTCAAAACCATACGGTTCAATTTCTAGAAGATCCGACGGTGTTGGATTCAATTTTTCTGAAACGCGAGTTTCGGAAAGTGAAGGCCGATGGAACGATTTCGCTCAACAAACAATTGTACGAAGTGCCTCCTCGTTTCATTGGCCAATCCGTCGATATTCGTTACGATGATCATGGTGTATATGTATATGAGGATGGCAAGGAAGTCGCTCAAGCCAAACCTGTATGCCTGCATGATAACGCCCATGTGAAACGAAATCGGTCCCCATTTTCGTTGAATACAGAATGGGCAAAGGGGGAAGGAGATCATGTATAAAACCTTCTACTCCCTTTCTCATGAACCCTTTTCGAAAGAAATGAAGCCGTCGGATGCCTATCTCGCTACTTCGTATCGAGAAGCATTGGCGGGATTGGATTATATCAAACGAACGAGAGGAATCGGTCTATTCATTGGTGAACCGGGATCTGGAAAAACGTTTACGTTACGAACGTTTAAAGAGTCGTTGAATCCATCGTTGTATCATGTCGTCTATTTTCCTCTTTCCACAGGAGGAGTGATGGATTTTTACCGAGGGCTTGCGCTTGGGTTGGGAGAAGAGCCAAAATACCGGAAGGTCGATTTGTTTTATCAAATTCAGCAAGGAATCGAACGATTGTACACCGAACGAAGAATCACTCCTGTCTTGATTTTGGATGAGATGCATCTGGCTAAAGATGCCTTTCTGCAAGATCTTGCGATTTTGTTTAATTTTCAAATGGATTCGACGAATCCATTTGTCTTGATTTTAACTGGCCTTCCGCATTTACAAACGCGGCTTCGGCTCAACCAGCATCGGCCGTTGAATCAACGTATCATCATGCGATATCAAATGGGGCCATTGACGAAAGAAGAAGTTGGTCAATATATAGAACAGCGAATGAAAATGGCGGGAGCGAAGATTCCGATTTTTACTCCAGCAGCGCTAGAGGCCATCGCTTTACAATCTCAAGGATGGCCAAGAGTGATCAATATCCTAGCCACGACTTGCCTCTTGTATGGATACCAAATGAAAAAAGAACAGATCGATGAAGAAATCGTTCGAATGGCGGCAGAGGAACATCATCTTTACTAAGCGATCGGAGCTCTTTGTACGGAGGGCTCCATTTTTTTCGAAGAGGGGCGGAAAAATCATCGAAAAACGACCGGAAAAATGTGCAAAGAACCTGGGGAAAATCGCAAAATCTAAAATAATCCGCAAAAAAATTGCACATTATTTCAGAAAACGAACCAAAATAATTTGAAAAAGTCAGCCTGAAATAATGTGAAAATTTACATTAAACTCATCAAAACACAAATGCTTTGGAAGGTAGTGAACATTTGGTTGATAATAGCTATAAAAGCTGTCAATGACACGACTGACAGTGGCATGAGAAACATTATGTTTCATCGCAATATCTTTTTCGGATATTTTATCTTTGGCGTTTAAAGCAATCGCTACTTTAGTATTGTTGGAAATACAACAGTTTTTAGCCACGACGCTCGTTTTTAAAGTAAACGTGGAATGACAATGTTTACAGAAATAACGCTGTTTACGCAATTTTAAGTAGGTATGAAAACCTGAAATGCTAGGCATTTTAATGAGAGACGTTTTAAAACCGTGTTTAATGATTTGAACATCAAAGACATGTCCACAAGCATAACAAGCTTTTGGTTGGTAAGTTAATTGGCCATAAAAGACTTTTGATTGGACCCCTTTAATGAGTTCTTCTGCACAAAAATTTTCATCAAATGTGATATTTTTGTCTTTTATATTGAGTAGGTTTCGTATAGAATGATGGTGAGACATGTGACACAACTCCTTTGGAAAATGTGTTTTGGCGATTACATTTTACCAGAGTTTTGTCACTGTCTCATTTTTTTTTGTTCAAAAAAATTGGTGCTGGTTTATACTCACCAACACCAAATATTATAGAGCCCTTATTTGGAGGAAGGATGTGGTTATTTTTTTGTGTTTTGGAGGACAAGCAATGATGCAAGTATTTCCTCAATATCCGCAATAAAATGAAGAAATTCCCAAAACAGAACGGAACATACATTCTGTTATGGTGTAGTCACACTTTTTTTCCCGTGCTACAATAGAAGCATAGCAAGAAGTGGAGGTCGATTGATTTTGAAAATTTTCCATACGGCAGATTGGCATTTGGGAAAGCTTGTGCAAGGGGTTTACATGACTGAGGATCAGCGGTATGTACTCAACCAGTTCCTGCAGGCCATCGATGAAGAAAAGCCGGACGTTGTGGTCATTGCAGGGGACTTGTACGATCGGGCCCTTCCTCCGGTGGAAGCGGTGGATTTGCTGAATGAAATGTTTGAGGAAATCGTTTTGAAACGGAAAGTGCCGGTACTGAGCATTGCAGGAAACCATGACAGCCCAACCCGACTTGAATTTGGCAGCAGCTTGATGAAAGAATGTGGATTGTACATTGTCGGTGAGCTCGATGACAAACTGGAACCGATTGTCTTACAGGATGAATATGGGGAAGTGCATTTCCATTTGGTTCCTTTTGCAGAACCTTCCACTGTGAAAAATGTGTTTCAATGCGAATCCATTCATACATATGATGATGCCATGAAAACGATCATTGGAAAAATCGAAGAGAACATGGATCAAACGAAGCGGCATGTATTCGTTGGACATGCCTTTGTCACCCCTTCCGGAGAGAAAGGGGAAAATACTAGCGATTCCGAACGGCCATTAGCCATCGGAGGTTCGGAATGCGTGAACGCCCATTATTTCGAGCCGTTCCATTACACTGCCCTCGGCCATTTGCATAAGGCGCATTTTGTGCTCAATGAAACGATAAGATATCCTGGCTCGCCATTAAAATATTCGGCATCCGAAGCGAATCATCAAAAGGGCTTCTTGATTGTCCAATTGGACGAAAAAGGGCAAGTTTCCGTTGAAAAACGAAACTTCGCACCAAGACGGGATTTACGCATCATTGAAGGTTCCATCCATGAAATATTAAAGCATGACTATTGTGAGGATTATGTGTTTGTAAGGCTTACAGACTTGACTCCTGTCGTGGGGGCGATGGAACAAATCCGCACCGTATATCCAAACGCCATGCATGTGGAACGGAAAACGATCCAAAGAACGGAAAATGCGGAAGAAAATATAAAAGTGCGGCGGGAACAGCTGGATGACATAACTCTATTTAAAGCGTTCCATAAAGAAATGATGGGCACTGAGCCGACGGAAGAAGCCCTTCAATTGTATCGGGAAGTGCTGGAAGAATTGTTGCTGGATGAAAGGGAAACAAAAGAGGCGGTGGTGGCAAAATGAAGCCGATTCGATTGAAAATGACAGCTTTTGGTCCTTACAAGGATGAAGAAGTGATCGATTTTACGAAATTGCAAGAGAGAAAACTTTTTGTCATTTCAGGCCAAACGGGAGCGGGAAAAACGACGATTTTCGATGCCATCTGTTTTGCGCTGTACGGTTATGCCAGCGGGCAGGACCGGAAAGAACCGAAAATGCTGAGAAGCGATTTTGCGGATGATGACGTCCATACCTCCGTCGAATTCATCTTTGAAATTCGCGGCAAAAAATACCGTGTATTGCGCAGGTTGCCCCACTTGAAAAAGGGAAGAAAAACGGCAACGGGGGAAAAATACGAGCTGTTTGAAATATTGCCCAATAACGAAGAAATTCCGGCAGTGGAGCGCCAGCGGGTGACGGATATCAATCAAAAGCTTGAAGAAATCATCGGGCTGACTTACGAGCAATTTTGCCAAATCGTGATGCTTCCCCAAGGGGAGTTTCGAAAGTTATTAACTTCAAAATCCGATGAGAAAGAAGAGATTTTAAGAAAAATTTTCAGAACCGAACGTTTCATCAAAATGGCCGATAAATTGGAAGCGAAGAAGCGGGAAATGGATCAACAATTGAATGAAGCGAACGCCTTGAAAAACAGCTATATCAATCAAATTGAAGGAGCATTGCCAAAAAGGGACTCGGCCCTGTTTACGGCATTGAGCCAACATTCCAACATTTATCAAATACTGGATGGACTTGCGGAAGAGCAGCAATATTATCAGGAAAAAATCAAAGAAGATGAACGGCTCTATCGGGAAGCTTTCAACAAGCACAAAGAGAAATACGAAGTCTATGTGGCAAACAAAAAATTAAATGATGAGATTGAAATCTTTGAAATGAAGAAAGGGCAGCTGCTCCGTCTGCAATCACAAAGAGCCTATTATGAACAAGTAAAAGGAACGATTGATGCTGCCAATCGGGCAAACAGAATTTCACCAATCTATTCCCAACTGTTGGAACTGGAGAAAGAAAAAACGGATCTGGAGAAAAAGCGTTCGGATGTGGAAAAACAATTAGAAGATGCCAATCAAAATTTGATGGACGCAAAAGAACGCTATGAACAAGAAGCGGCAAAAGAAAAGGAACGGGAACGGGCCAATGAACGGGTAAAAGAATTGGAAAACCTTGTTCCGATTTATGAACAAATGAATGAACAAAGCGTACTCGTTGAAAATTTATGGAATGAAAAAAATCAATTGCAATCCCACATCCAACTTTTAGAGCAACAATTGGCAGAGAAGGCGGAGGCTGTTTCAGAGCTGAGTCAAAAAATCGAAAAGCTTGAAGAAGCCACAGAATCCTATAATGAGCTGTTGGAAGAGGAACGCCGATTAAAAGAAATTGCAGATGCTTTCTCCAAATATCACGAAACAAAGTCACATATTCAAAAGTTGGAAGATGAATACAAAAAGGCCAATGAAGCATATGGGAGAATTCATGAACTATATGCGAAGGAAGAAGAAAAATGGTTGAATAACCAAGCGGCGATTCTTGCTGCAAGCCTTAAGCCTGGCATGCCTTGCCCGGTTTGCGGCAGCACGGAGCATCACATCCAACATAAAGAGACGACGGAAATTGTAGAGCAGGATGAATTGAAAAAACTGAGAGCGGCTTTGGAAAAAGCGCAGCAACATAAATTTGCTGTACAAGGTCAATTGGAATCAAAGCGCCAACAATTGAGTGAAATCGAAGAAACTTTCATTGCCTTGAATGCGCCGATGGTTGAAGAATCGCATTTTATCAATCAATTGCAGACCATTCATAACAAGGTAAAAGAAGTGGAAAAACAAAAAGAAGTACTCTCCTCCGGCAGAAAACGGCTAAAAAGGCTGCAGGAAGAAAAAGAACAGGTTGGGAAGCTTCAAAAGGAAAGTGCGCAAAGATACAATGAAGTACATGAAAAATATACGAAGGAAAAAACAATACTTGAGCAGCAAAAAAAATCCATTCCTGAAGAATTGGAGGATCTTTCACAATTGAAAGCTGCATTGCAAGAAGCCAGCCGTCTAAAAGGGCAGTTAAAAGAATCCTGGGAGCGGGCGCAAATGGCATACCAGGAAGCGGGTAAACAAACCGCGGCGGTGGAAGAGGCATTTAAACAAACAATGGAACAAGTCGGACATATACAAAGAAAAGTTCAAAGGGTGAAAGAAGAGTTTCTTTCCGCCCTTAAGGAAGCGAACTTTGCTTCAACGGAAGAATTTTTGCAGGCCCGGCTTTCGCCGCAAAAAATGGAATCATTGCAAAAGCAATATGACGATTATTCGAAAGAGCTTCATTCATTGGAAATGCAAGTGAGGGAAGGGGAAGAAAAGCTGAAAGGCAAAGAAAAGATGGACTTGACCGAAGCGGAAAACGAGTTGGGAGAGCTTCAGTCCAATTATGAAAAAGCCCTGGATGCTTTAAATCATTCCAAAGCTTGCGAAAAGCATTGCATTGACTTTGCGGAAAAGCTCGAAGGAATCGCAAACGATATTTTCCGGATGGAGGAAAAATCCAATCAAATCATCGAGCTTTACAATTTGCTCCGCGGCCAAAACAGCAAAAAAATATCCTTTGAACGCTATGTGCAAATGGGCTATTTGGAGCTCATTACCGAAGCAAGCAACCTGCGCCTGAAAAACTTATCAAACGGCCAATATTATTTGCAAGTTTCCGACAGGGTTGAATCATACGGAAGAGCGAGCGGTTTAGGGTTGGATGTCTATGACACGTATACAGGACAAGCGAGGGATGTAAAAACATTATCCGGAGGGGAAAAATTCAATGCATCTTTAAGCCTGGCATTGGGTATGGCGGATGTGATCCAAAGCTATCAAGGAAATGTCAATATTGAAACAATGTTCATTGATGAAGGATTCGGCTCCCTTGATGAAGAATCCTTAATGAAAGCAATCGACACGCTCATTGAACTTCAAAAATCCGGCCGGATGATCGGAGTCATTTCCCATGTGGAGGAATTAAAATCGGCAATGCCAGCTGTGTTGCAGGTGGAAAAACAAAAAGAAGGATACAGCAAAACAACCATTCTATTAAAATAAACCATGAAGTTGAAATATTTATAGAATTTGATAAAATGACATTGTTCCCAACAGAATATTTTAGGTGTACCACAAGGGGTGCTGATGAAGTCAGCTGAGAGTGTGCCGTATGCACTAACCCTTCGAACCTGTAAGTTAGTACTTGCGTAGGGATGTGGGATAGAAACCGAAACAAATGCGTCTCGGATCTGTCCGGACGCTTTTTTCTTTTCTATCCTTCTCTCGCGTTTTAATAACGAAGAGAAAGGAGTATGCGGAATGAGAAATCAAAAACTGTTATGGATGATTGAAATTGCCATTTTTGCAGCTATCGGTTATGTGTTGGACCAATTAAAATTTTCGATTTGGGCCCAGGGCGGATCCATCAGTTTAGTGATGCTGCCAATTATTTTGATTGCGATTCGTTGGGGACTATCTGCAGGGCTTGTTACGGGTTTGCTGATAGGGCTGTTGAACATGACGATTAATCCGTTTATCGTCCATTGGGCGCAAGCAATCCTGGATTATATCTTTGCTTTCACGTTTGTGGGATTTGCCGCAATTGTTCGGAAACCGGTGTTGGCCGGCGTATTGCAAAATAACAAAAAGAAAATTGCATTATATGTTGTGATCGGTACGGTTGTCGGAGGATTGTTGCGCTTTATTTGCCATACAATTGCCGGAGCGATTTTCTTCAAAGAATACGCAGGCGATCAAAATGCCTGGATTTATTCCATCGTATATAACGGTTCCTATATGCTTCCTGCCATCATCATAACGGCTATTGTGGCGGCATTCATTTTTACAGCAAGCCCAAGACTCATAAAAAAAGAAAATGAATAACGGTTACATGCCGATTTGAAAAGCGTTCTGAACAATAAAAAAAAGCGGATTGAGAACACCGGAAGGTTCCCAATCCGTTTTTCTTTGCCGTCCGTTTATCGAATTTTCCCTACAATCCATTTTCCAAATGGGAGATAGGAGATGGTTTTGGAAACAATAATCGATACAAGAACCGCAAAAATGATCATTCCCAAAACGGCCAAATAGCCATTGGGTAGAAATCCCACGAAATACTTGGCCGTCAATGAGAGAACATTCCAATGGATCAGATAAATCATGAATGCATATTTGCTTATGATGCGAATGATTCTATAAGATGGAATGAGTTGTCCATAAGCCAAAACCGCATTTGTCATTCCGACGACAAACGGAACCAAATCCATTCTGCGGGAATGGATTTCCACCATTCCAAACTTATAACCATACCAAATATATAGCGCGGATAGAGCCGTAAATAGTAAAGTGAATATACGATATTTTATTAACAACGGTTGAATTTTTTCGTAATTTGAACCAATGAAATATGCCATTGCAAAATATATGTACCAACCCGTTCCATAAAGTTTTTCATACATGTGGTTTTCCTGGAAGAAAGGATAGGGCGTCCCAAAAAGCCGATGCTGCAAAAAATAAATGATGATGCATATTGGCAACACGACAAAGGATGGCCATTTCCATTTGACCATCATCCAAAACAGCAAATATAACTGAAAAATGACCAATACAAACCAGCCGACAAATTCTCCATAAATCACATTGTTCCAAAAGGATCGCCAAAGAAGGCCATGCCGATACTGTAATTCAATCACAACGGCATCGATGAAAGCCCAAAAAACAAAAGGCAGCAAAATGAATTGAATCCGGCTCGGCCAAAAGGAGCCTGGCAACTGGTCTTTATATTTTGCGGAAAGGATGATGACAGAAAGCATGATAAATGTCGGAGTAGCATAACATAATAGGATCCGAACATAATGGATCATTACAGAATTCTCAGTCAGTCCTTGTTCCATGTTATAAAATGTAGTCGAATGCAGGAGCAATACGGATAAACATGCAACAACCCTCAGTAAGTCCCATTCTTTGATTCTCAATGCCAAAACTCCTAATCAAATTTTTCTTTGTTTGTAAGAAATAATGCACGATTATAACTTGGAATCATATCTTTGGCACCGATAAATCATGCTTTTCCAACATATACCTAAAGTCACTGTCAATATATTAATGAACCCATATCGGATAAAATAAACATGAAATTCCCGAATTCGTAATAGAATATGTTATATTATTAAAAGAAATTGTTTAGAAGAAAGGATCTTTTACATGATTGTCAAAACACAGGAAGAATTAGAAGCATTAAAAAAAATCGGACGCATTTGTGCGGAAATCCGTGATGCATTAAGAGCGGCGACTAAACCGGGCATCACAACGAAAGAGTTGGATGAGATTGCCGGCCGCATGTTTGCTGAGGCGGGGGCAATTTCAGGGCCGAAGGGAGAATATGATTTCCCGGGTTATACATGTATAAGTGTCAACCACGAAGTCGCACACGGCATTCCGGGAAATAAAGTGATTAAAGAAGGCGACATGGTGAACATTGATGTTTCTGGTTCTTTGAACGGCTATTTTGCCGATACAGGCATTTCTTTTGTTGTCGGAGAAGGCTATGAAGAGAAAGAAAAACTTTGCCGTGTGGCTAAATCCGCTTTTGACCGGGCCATGACAAAAGTGAAAGCAGGTTCTAAATTAAACCAAATCGGAAAAGCGGTTGAACGGGAAGCAAGAGATCATGGATTAAAAGTCATTATGAATTTGACGGGGCATGGGGTTGGACGCTCATTGCATGAAGATCCTCAGCACGTATTGAATTATTATGATGCCTGGGATAACACGATCATGAAAGAAGGGATGGTTCTTGCAGTGGAGCCGTTCATCTCCGAAAGAGCGGATCACATCATTGAATCCGGAGATGGATGGACGTTTATAACGCCGGACAAGTCCCTCGTCGCCCAAATTGAACATACAATTGTAGTGACTAAGGATAAACCGATCATTTTGACTCAAATTGATGAAGAATAACGCTAAATGCCTGTAAAACAGAAAATCCTGTACGTTCATTGACGTGCAGGATTTTTTTTCATAAATAATATACCGACAATTAATACGCCGCTTAAAAAGAGGGAAGAAGTGGTCACTAAAAGTTCGTCGAATCCGTTCGCGATGGCGATGCCGATAAAGCACCAGACAAATACGAGCGGATAGGCGATATCATAATGATGATAGCGCAAATGCAATGCCACCAAAGTGGCGAGGGTTAAAATGATGACCACCCATAAAGCATTGCTCAGACCAAAACCCTGCCATTCATGATATAAAAGCAAGGAGCAGACATTAATGATAAAAATAAAAGTTATCCAGCCGAAATAAATAGCGATGGGAGTTCTCTTTTTCAAAAAATCTCCCTTCATTGGATATGTAAGATATAATGCAAATAAGAACAAAAGTTGCAATGCTATGGATATGGAGGAATAGAGCAATTTTTCATTATTCCATAAGTGAATGGAAATGATTTGAAACAACATGACCAAAAGAAAAAGAACGGTCTGAACAGTTGAAATAAAGGTCTCGGATTTGCGATTTTTGGAATAATTGATAGCCCAAATAAATAAAACAATAAAAAGGAAAAACCAAAATATATATACATATGATGACGGCGAAATTAGCAGTGGTAAGCGGTTGATCATTTCAATTGTGGATTTGCCTTTTATTGGCAGCCAAAAGGAATATAAAGTAAAAACGGCAGCTGCAATAAGGCTGCAAAATATAACAATCATTCGACCCATGTTTCGCACTCCTTTCCATAAAATTATATACATTAAAAAATGATTGAACAACTTTTACTAAAATGATTCCTTTATTTGTTAAATTTTCATTTGAAAGAAGCGGAGATTCATGAAAAAACTTGAAGATTTGGACTTGACATTGAAACTTGAGAAACAAGAGTACAAGAAAAGATTAAAAAAATTGCAATTTGAGATGCTCAATATTCAACAGTTTCTTTATCAAAACAAAATCGGTCTCATTATCGTCTTTGAAGGCATGGATGCGGCAGGCAAAGGTGGGGCAATCAAGAGATTGACCCGTCCGCTTGACCCAAGAGGTTTCGTAGTCCATCCCATCTCGGCTCCGCAGCTCCATGAAAAAAGATACCATTATTTGCATCGGTTTTGGAGAAAACTCCCACAGTACGGTCAAATTGCCATTTTCGACCGCTCATGGTACGGACGGGTGTTGGTGGAAAGAATTGAAGGGTTTGCCAAAAAACAAGAATGGTCCAGAGCGTATAAAGAAATCAATGAGTTTGAAAGATTGTTGACGGATGATGACTATATCATCATCAAGTTTTGGATTCATATTGACAAAGATGAACAATTGGTCCGCTTTAAAGAAAGGGAAACGAATCCGTTTAAAATGTGGAAGCTGACTGAGGAAGATTGGAGAAATCGCAAAAAATTTGATGAATATGTCGAAGCGGCGAATGAAATGTTCGCAAAAACGGATACAGAGAATGCCCCATGGGTGCTGATTCCCGGAAATAATAAGCTGTACGCCCGCATAAAAGTGCTGGAAGAGACCATCAAACATGTAGAAAAAGAAGTTCTTCGCCGCGGCATAAAAATTAAATCCTCTATCAAACGGAAGAAATGAATCGTCATTGAACCACAAGTTGCTGCTTCAAATAACGACGCATACCCAAAAATTTGTTTAAGGTTTGCTTATCCACACTCTTAACCGCTTTATTGATGCAACAGGAAATGATGAAAGAAAGGCATAGGTATATCAATGATGAGGAAATTACTTAAAGTTTTTCATAAGAAGGGTGATCATGTGATTCGAATCGAAAGTGACAGGCTGCATTTACGCACCTTTGTGGAAACGGATGCAAAAAACTTGGCAAAACTGATGCAAAGAAACAAATATTTTTGGGCGACTTATGAGCCATTGCATGATGCGGATTTTTACACGGAAGAAGCGCAATATCGAAAAATTCTGGAAGGGTTGCATCTTCAACGTTCGAATCGCGAATTTTCCTTTGGGATTTTTACAAAGAATGAAGAACAATTGATTGGCCACATCTCTTTGTATGCCATCAAGAGATTGCCTTATAACAGCGCTTTTATCGGATATTCCATCGATGAGCAGTTTACTAGGCAGGGAATTGCGACGGAGGCTGTAAGGGAAGTCGTACAATTTGGATTCAATGTATTGAATTTGCATCGAATCGAAGCATATGTATCACCCAAAAATATCGCTTCTGTGAAAGTTTTGGAGAAAGCCCATTTTAAAAAGGAAGGGTTATTGAGAGAATTGCTGTATATTAATGGATCTTGGGAAGACCATTATATTTATGCGCTTTTGCAGGATGATTTTTTCCAAAAAGGAAAATAACTCCCGTACCTGGCACATTGCCTCCCAACGGTCCCGGTTGGAAGGAATATAAAAATCCATCCGCTCAAGCGGATGGATTTGACATTCAGTGATTATGCATGTTGTTGTTCCAAATATTCATGACCATTAGTCAATAAATCCAATTTTCCTGTTTCAGGATGGATGACCAATCCATGTACCGGCGTATTTTTTGGGAAAAGCGGATGGTTACGGATGATGTCCACGCTGTTCAACACATTCTTTTCAACATCACCAAATCCCCGTAACCATTCAACCAAATCGATTCCTGAATACTTGATCGATTTGATGATTTCCTGACTTACCCCTTTTTCAAGCATATGCCCAATCATGCGATGAGGGTCGACTTTGCTCATGCCGCAATCATGGTGGCCGATTACATATACTTCATCCGCTTGCAGTTCATAAACCGCCACCAAAATGCTTCTCATGATTCCCCCAAAAGGATGGGCAACCATGGCACCGCCGCTTTTTATGATTTTGGCGTCGCCATTTCGCAAATTCATGGCCTTTGGCAATAATTCAATTAAACGTGTATCCATGCATGTAAGGATCACGATTTTTTTATTTGGAAATTTATCAGTGATATAAGGTTCATATAATTTATTTTCAACAAACTCTTTGTTATAATGCAAAATTTCATTCAAAGATGCCATTCCAGATCCCCTTTCTTATGTAAGTCCGATTATAGCAATATAAAGGGCCAAGACAACAGAATTATTAGAATATTAATAAATATAGGGAAAAAACATAAAAAAAACCGACAAAAACAGCTTGCCCTGTTTTGTCGGTTTTTAATTCAAACTATCAGTTAGTTTTTTGGATCTACTTTAACTGATTCTGCGGAATTTAAGCCTTTACGCAAATAATGAATGAACATTGCGATTGAAATCACAAGAAGTCCAAGCATGCCAGTTACAGTTGTTAAGAATAAGCCCATTATTAGACCCCTTTCTAATAAAGCAATAATGTTTACTATGATTATACTATAAATATATGGGGATTTTAAAGGTTTTACGAGAAAAATAACTTCAGTAATTCAAGGAAACGGAACCTGAAATTATGCCGGCCAGGAAAAATCTGATGGGCAAGTATAAAAATTGATATAAGGGCACCCTTATTTTTCAGGTTTTGATGAATAAACGGAAAAACGGTTCAGCCGGGTTTCAATCAAAAAAATATTATAGCCATCAAGCAAAAAGGTACTTTAAAAAATAATGGAAAATGACGAAATATAAAGTAGTGGAAGATTTGGAGGTACAGTTATGGACATATCTACAGTATTGGGTATAATTCTTGGAGTTGTTGCAATATTCGTCGGGATGGTATTAAAAGGCGCTTCTTTAAGCATCTTACTTAACCCGGCGGCGATATTGATCATTATCGTTGGTACGATCTCATCTGTTGTGATCGGATTCCCGATGAGGGAATTAAAAAGGATACCAAAATTGTTGAAAGTCATTTTTACTGAACAAAAAATGGTGAGTGATGTGGAAATCATTCAAATGTTTTCCAAATGGGCAGACTTGGCACGTCGGGAAGGGCTGCTGGCATTGGAAAGCGAAGCGCAGGAAATAGAAGATCCTTTCTTAAGAAATGGCTTGACGCTTGCAATCGATGGCCAAAGTGCAGATTACATACGTGATGTATTAAACGAAGAAGTGGAAGCGATGGAAGAGCGCCATGAGAGTGGTGCCCAAATTTTTTCTCAAGCGGGTACATATGCGCCGACCCTTGGGGTGCTTGGTGCGGTTGTCGGTCTGATTGCGGCTTTGGGCGATATGGAAGATATCGACACTCTGGGTTACGCGGTTTCATCCGCCTTCGTTGCCACTTTGCTCGGTATTTTCACCGGATATGTGTTATGGCATCCATTTGCCAATAAATTAAGACGCAAATCCGCTTTCGAAGCGAGACAAAAACGGTTGATGATTGAAGGTGTTTTATCTGTATTGGAAGGTGAGGCTCCGCGCATTATTGAACAGAAATTGGCTTCGTATTTGACAAATGAAGAGCGTAAACAATTCTATGAAAGCGGGGCTGGTGGCCTTGAAAAAGAAAAATAGTAAAAAAAACAAAGCGTCAAAAATCAATGAATCTTGGCTCTTGCCATATTCGGACTTGATGACGCTGTTATTGGCCTTGTTCATCGTTTTGTTCGCTTCCAGCAGTGTCGATCAAAGCAAATTTAATAAAATGTCACAAGTGTTTAATGAAATTTTCAACGGCGGCATTGGATTTATGCAAAACAGCTCTGTCATAGACAATCCGACGGCTGTCATCGATGGCATGACCGAAGAACAAAGAGCCTATTTCAGGGACCAGGCTCAGCTGAAACAGATTCAGAAAGACATTGATAATTTCATCGCGGTGAATGAATTGGAAGACACTTTTTCAACGAAAATGACGGATGAAGGCTTGCTTCTCACAATCCGCGACAGCATTTTATTCGATTCAGGGAAAGCGGAGGTCAAGCCTGAAAACGTTCCTATCGCACAGGAACTTGCGGGTATATTAAAATTTGATCCGCCGCGGTATATAGTTGTTACAGGGCATACCGATAATGTTCCTCAAAACACTCCGGAATTCAGGTCAAACTGGGAGCTTTCGGTGATGCGCGCGGTCAACTTCCTGAAATTGATCATTGATTCCAATCCGGATTTGGATCCCAAATATTTCAGTGCAAAGGGATATGGCGAATACAATCCCATTGCATCGAATGATACACCGGAAGGAAGAGCGAAAAACCGCCGGGTCGAAGTGTTGATCCAGCAACTTGTTGATGAAGATGCAACCGCTACGGAATCAAACAAAAACAATGAGAATAAAAAATAAAAAGAGGAGCGTTTCATGATGAGACGCTCCTCTTTCATAATCCCTGTTTTTATGTGAAATTAAAAAAATCATTTGCGATATCATTGAATAATGATTTATAAAATGGGAAAAAGTATGCGGTAGTTATCCAATTGCATGAAAAATCTATTTGCGAAGTGAACCCAATTCGGAAACGATGGCCTGCATTTCGCTCGGGCTGAAGGTATCACGTTTCATAACCATTTCATATAAATCATATAAGTCTTCATAGTTGGCTTCTGTGAAGTCTTCTGAACGCAAAGCTTCAGAATTGACCATCTTCAACTTTTCTTTGATTTTTTCTACGATATACGCCACATTCTCTTTGGAAGGCGTTGTCAAATTCATTCTACTTAATCCACCTTTCATTAAGCTTTGTATCATCATTTCATGTCATTCTATTGTTGTCAAGTTTTTATCATGTATTCGCCCTTACTTTCAAAAGGTTAAAAGTTCTTATAGAATATGATTAGAAAATCTTTACAAGATTCGACAGGAGGAGAAGGGTCATGAGCGGAAATAAATTGTGCAAAGGTATCGTGATTGGAGCTTTGGTGGGAGCGGCAGTGAGCATGTTTGATGACGAAACGAGAGAACAGACGATCGCAAAGGTGAAAAAAGCCAAAAATACCGTCGTTTACTATGCGAAAAATCGTGATGAACTCCAGCGGCTTGTTCGGGAAAAAATTGATACAATGCAAAAGCTGTATGAAGATACGAAAGACAATGTGAATTTTATTATGGAAAAACTGGATGAAGTCAAAGAAATTCCAGGGGCTGTCCAAGAGATTGTCGAAGATACGAAGGAAGCTTTTTCTTCCAAAGAAGAAAGTCAAAGTTAAAGAGTGACGGATGAAGGGAAGTGAGCTGGCGCTTGAATAAACCGAAAATTTTGCAATCCAAGTGGGTCTTGTGGTTTCAATCCTTCATTAATCCAGTGGAATCGGAAATAAAAATAACCACATTCAAAGGATTTGTCCAAGAACTGATTGTTCGGATGAAGAAAGTGGACGTTTCCGGAAAAGGCGCGCAACTGGCTTACTTCTTTTTATTGTCCTTTTTCCCGCTTCTATTGGTGGTTGTATCTTTATTGCCGTTTTTTAACATTAATCAGGAACATGTCTTCCGTTTCCTCCAAACCATTGTGCCGACGGAAGTGTTTTTGCTGACCCAAGGTACGGTTGTGGAAGTCTTGACCACTTATGACGGCGGCGGGGCTCTATCCCTCGGGATTGTTGGTACGATTTGGGCTGCTTCAAGGGGAATGAATGCCATATTAAAAACAATAAACGAAGCTTATGAAACGGAACCGAAGATGGGCATCATCAATCGGGGCTGGTCATTGGTTTTTACGGTGTCCCTTATTTTAATCTTGCTGCTTGCTTTGGCTGTCCCGATTTTTGGCCAGAAATTCGTTTATCAATTGTTCGAATTTTTGGGGGTTGGGGCATCGTTCTATGTTTTCTGGAATTATGTTCAATGGACTTTGCCACCGCTTCTTATTTTTGGTGTATTGTTTTTTTTGTATTGGGTGATTCCATATACGGAACCTAAGGTGCCTCTATTTACCGTGTTGCCTGGAACGTTTTTTGCTTCGGTTTCCTGGGTTGTGTTGATTTACGGGTTTTCTTTCTATATAAAAAATTTCGGGAATTTCACATCTACATATGGAAGCATCGCAAGTGTCATTATTTTAATGCTATGGTTGTACTTTACCGGCATGATATTAATTTTTGGCGGATTGTTGAACGCAACCATGTATAAAAGATATTTGGCTAAGAAAATGAAAAAGTAGGTTTATAAAGTTAAAATAAAAAAACGGTTTAAGCGCGTTTGATGGCTTAAACCGTTTTCTCTTTATTTGATGGTTTTGAGCATTCTTAAACCGTTCAGGATGACCAGGATGGTGCTGCCTTCGTGGCCTACCACACCAAGAGGCAGATCGACTATTTGCAAAAAGTTTGAAATGATCAGTAAAGCGATGACGGATGTAGAGAAGATGACATTTTGTTTGACGATCCGCTGCATTTTTCTTCCGAGTTTAACGGCATATGCAATTTTTGATAAATTGTTTTTCATCAAAACGATATCCGCCGTTTCCAATGCGACATCCGTGCCGCCGCCCATGGCAATGCCGACCGTTGATTTTGCAAGGGCTGGGGCATCATTGATTCCGTCGCCGACCATTCCGACATATTGGTATTGTGCCAAGGCATTGCCGATAAATTCTGTTTTTGTCACCGGCGAACATTTTGCGATATATTGATTGACACCGGCTTCCCTTGCAATCACTTTCGCCGTTTTTTCATGGTCCCCCGTCAGCATGGCGATATGAATGCCAAGCTCTTTCAATGTTTGGACCGCTTCCTTCGCCTCATTACGTATCGTATCTTTCAAGGCAACCAAAGCGGCGATTCCTTGTTCATCCTTCATAAAGACTACGGTTTTTCCTTCATCTGAAAGGTGGGCAGCCTTGCAATCCGCAAATTGTTTCGCCTCTTCAACGCCAACAAAATCAGCGTTGCCGATGATATATGATTTCCCATTGATGACCGCTTTTAACCCGCATCCAGGAACGTCTTTAATATCAATGCCGGAAAGGATTTCGATTTGCTGTTCTTTGGCATGTTGAACGATGGATTGGGCAAGCGGATGGTTGGATTGAGCTTCGATGGATGCCATGATTTTCAGTGTTTCTTTTTCATCCAAACCATTTCGGACAATCACATCTGTAACGACTGGAGCGCCTTCTGTCAATGTTCCGGTTTTATCAACGGCAAGTAATCGGAGCACGCTCATATTTTCGAGATGGACTCCGCCTTTGAACAAAATGCCGTGCCGTGCCCCGTTTGAAATGGCCGATAATGTGGCAGGCATGATCGATGCAACAAGGGCACAAGGCGAGGCGACGACGAGCAGAACGATGGCTCTGTAAATGGTTGTGTTCCAATCCCAGCCAAGCAAAAAGTGCGGGAGAAACATCATGAGTCCTACAGCGATGAGCACCCCTTTGACATAGCGGCCTTCAAACTTTTCAATGAATTGCTGGGAAGGGGATTTTTCGCTTTGGGCTGATTGTACAAGCTCAATGATTTTTTGGAACAGTGTTTCGGAATTCGGTTTTGTCATGTGAATGGTGATGGTTCCATTTAAATTGATTGTTCCGGCAAAAACCTCGTCCCCGACATTTTTTGAAACAGGAATCGCTTCTCCGGTTATGGCGGATTCGTCAATGGATGAAGAACCTTTCAAAATTTTTCCGTCCACAGGAATCCGTTCCCCCGGTTTGACGAGAAGATGATCCCCCACCTGCAAAGAAGAAACCGGAACTTTCATTGGTTCAAAATCTCCCCGAACAAGCCATGCTTCTTCCGGCTGCAAATTCATTAAAGCGGAAATTTCACGATGACTCCGGTTCATTGCATAAGTTTCAAGGGCACCGCTCAAGGAAAAAATGAAGATCAGTATGGCACCCTCTGTCCAGTAGCCGATCATCATTGAACCGATGGCTGCCAAAATCATCAATATCTCCACATTCAAAGTTTTGTTTTCTATTGTGTCAATGATTCCTTCCTTCGCTTTTGCGTAACCGCCAATAACAAAAGCGGTTATATATGAAAATACTGACGCTGTTGATAAACCTTCTTTTTCTAATTTCCATGCTACTAATATGATGATTCCGCTTATAATAGCTGCGATTAGTTCCTGATGTTGTTTCAAATTCTCAATTAGTGAGAACTTTTCTCGATTATTGTTATCCATACAATCCTCCTTGTGATAATGACTATCAGTTTCAAAACTTTATTTTTAAAGGGAATGAGAATCGATATCATTTATTTAAAATTAATTTTAATTTATAATTATTCTAATTTAATTCGGTTTTTTTGTAAAGAAGTAAACACCAAAAAGTATAGAAAATTTAAAATATATTAATCTTACTTGACTTATAGGAATAAAGATGTATTATAAAGTTTGTTCAGAAAAAAGGAGGTTATATGATGGGAATAATCATAAATATGGCGATTTTAATAGGCTTGTTGGCTTTTTTATATTTTCTAAAGAAAAAACATGTGAAATTTTCGAACAGGGTGTTCATAGCGCTCGCCATTGGGATCGTATTTGGCGTTGTTTTGCAATGGATTTATGGATATGGTTCCGAAACGATCGCAAAAACGATGCCATGGTTTAATATCATCGGAAATGGTTATGTAAAATTATTGCAAATGGTTGCTATGCCTTTAGTATTTATTTCCATTTTGGCGGCATTTACGAAAGTGACAATCGGAAAAAATTTAGGGAAAATTGCAAGCATTATTTTGGCGGTACTGATTGGTACAACGGCCATTGCCGCATCCTTTGGCATTTTGTCAACGGCCATTTTTGACTTGGATGCATCACAAATCGTGCAAGGGGAATCTGAAGCGGCACGCGGGGAGGAAATTGTGCAAAAAGCTGAATCGGTTAAAACTTTGCCGGAGCATATTTTGGAAATGTTCCCTGCCAATCCATTCCTTGATATGACAGGTGCCCGTTCCACTTCAACAATTGCGGTTGTCATTTTTGCGGCCTTTTTAGGGTTTGCCTATTTACAACTTCGACGAAAAGATGAGGAAACAGCAAACACAGTGAAAAAAGGCGTCGATGCCATCTATGGCCTCACAATGGGAGTTGTGCGCATCGTGTTGCAACTGACTCCATACGGGGTATTGGCGATTATGGCACGTACGGTTGCTACAAGCGACTTCGGGGCGATTGCCGATTTGGGCAAATTTGTCATTGCTTCTTATGCGGCGTTGATTTCCATGTTTATCGTCCATTTAATTATTGTTTCATTGACAGGTCTAAATCCGGTTTTATATGTAAAAAAAGTGGCGGAAACTTTATTATTTGCCTTTTCTTCCCGCTCAAGTGCAGCGACATTGCCGTTAAATCTTCAAACGCAAACAAAACGTTTGGGTGTTCCTGAAGGGATTGCCAACTTTGCAGGTTCTTTTGGTTTATCCATTGGCCAAAATGGTTGTGCCGGTGTATATCCGGCTATGTTGGCAGTGATGATCGCGCCGACTGTGGGAATTGATCCGTTCACACCTGGGTTTATTGCAATGCTGATTTTGATCGTTGCGATCAGTTCATTTGGTGTTGCCGGTGTTGGCGGTGGTGCAACGTTTGCGGCAATCATTGTCTTATCTGCGATGGATTTGCCGATCGCTCTTGCGGGTATTTTGATTTCCGTGGAACCGTTGATTGATATGGGGCGCACTGCGCTGAACGTAAGTGGTTCCATGGTGTCCGGTATTGTATCAAGCCGTATCACAAAAGAACTGGATACAGAAATTTATAATGACACGTCAGAAAAGACATCTTTGGTTTAACCATTAAATAGTACTCAAATTCGCTAAAGGAAAATGGGCATTCATCACAAGTGAATGTCCATTTTTTAATAAAAAAGCTGTTCAAAGAATCAAATGTCCATCTGATTCTTTGAACAGCAAAACTTAGTTCATTACGATTGGATTAGAATACTCTTTCCGCATATTGAGCCAATTTTTCAAGGGAAGATTTTTCAACATCTGCGTGTAAAGAGTTTCCATGGGAATCCATTGTGACAACCGCTGTAAAGTCTTCCACAGTCAAGTGCCACATTGCTTCAGGAATACCGAATTCAAGGAAGTCCACACCGTCTACGCTCTTAATGCAATCCGCATAATATTGGGCAGCTCCACCAATCGCGTTCAAGTAAACGCCGCCGTGTTCTTGCAACGCTTTCAACGTTTTTGCACCCATACCGCCTTTACCGATAACTGCGCGGATGCCGAATTTTTTCATGATGTCGCCTTGGTAAGGCTCCTCACGGATGGAAGTTGTAGGACCAGCCGCTTTTACTGTCCAGTTTCCATTTTCGTCTTTTGCCATTACCGGACCGCAGTGGTAAATAATTTGTCCATTTAAATCAACAGGTGCATCGTGTGTCATTAAGTGATGGTGGATTGCGTCGCGGCCTGTGTACATGCGTCCGCTGATTTTTACAACGTCACCCACTTTTAATTCACGAATTTGTTCTTCTGTGATAGGCGCTCTTAATTCAATTACGCGGCTTTCGGATTTTGTTTCAGTTTTTTCTTCTTCATCGCGGAATGTGATTTTTTCGCCATCTTGGTAGTGCCAATTTGTGATTTCGCCTGTATTGGCATCAATGTCAACCGCCATGCGACGGAATGCCCAACAGTTATACGCGATGGATACAAAGAATGAAGCCGGGATACGGTGCATAACGCCAATTTTACAACCCAATAATGTTGTTTCACCGCCGAATCCCATTGTTCCGACACCGAGTGTGTTTGCTTTTTCTACAATATATTCTTCCAATTTGGCAAGTTCAGGAATTGGGTTTGTATCTTCCAAATGACGGAATAATTGTTCTTTGGCAAGATCGTAACTGCTGGAGCGGTCTCCACCGATACCAACACCGATAAATCCTGCTGAACAGCCTTGTCCTTGTGCTTTCCATACTGCATGAAGGATACATTTGCGGATTCCGTCAAGGTCACGACCGGCACGGCCAAGTCCTTCCAATTCGCAAGGCAAGCTGTATTGGGCGTTTTTGTTTTCACAGCCGCCGCCTTTTAAGATGAGTTTCACTTCAATGTAATCTTTTTCCCATTGTTCGAATTTGATCACAGGAACGCCTTCACCAAGATTGTCGCCACTGTTTTTGCCGGTTAATGAATCAACAGAGTTTGGACGGAGTTTCGCATCTTCTGTCGCTTTTTTAACCGCATTGCGGATGGCTTCTTTGATTTCTAATTGGTTTGCGCCAATAGGAGTTTTTACTTTAAATGTTGGAAGTCCTGTGTCTTGGCAAATTGGTGATACATTGTCTTCCGCCATTACGATATTTCTTGTGATGGTTGCCAAACTCATGGCAGCCCGAGTGCCTGCATTTTCAGCTTCTTTTGCTCTTTTGATGGCACGGCGAACATCTTTTGGCAAGTTTGTAGATGTTTCGCAAATCAAATCATAAAGGCTTTTCTCCAACGTTTGCAAATATGTAGTTGCGACTGACATATTATTTTCCCCCCAAAAAAAATTCAATTCTAGAATATTATACATTTTTAAAATTATTATTAAAAGTCTGTTATATAAAAGTAAATGGCAGATTACAATTATAATAGAAAATTTTTTTGAACTGATAAATTATTTCAATTACGCTAACAAAAAAATGTAGTTGACAACTATGAATAATATGTTTTAATTTTCGATAAATGATAAAAAAAGAATGATTAGTAAATTTTCCATTGCTTTTGCAAGGGCAGGGACTTCCGAGAATGGGATGACTTCACCGCCAAAGGCACGTATGACTTTCGTCCGTTCAATGCTGACATTGTCCTGGATGTAGACGCGGAATTTATAACCTTTGGCAGCTGCAATGGCAGCAACGCCGATGCCGGTATTTCCGCTCGTTGTTTCCACAATGGTATCGCCCTTTTTTAACAAACCCTTTGCTTCTGCATCTTCAATCATGGATTTGGCAATGCGATCTTTTACACTGTTGACAGGGTTAAAATATTCTAGTTTTACGATGAGTTCCGCTTCCAATTGGTTTTGTTTTTCATAATTGACAAGTTGCAATAATGGGGTCCGACCGACCAACTCGGTAATGGACTTTTTAATTTTATTTGTAACTGCCTGACTCATCTAATCTCCTCCAATCCAAATCATTTTATAACCTACTATTACAATTGGGATTATTGGAATGTTAACATGCGAAATTGAGCATTGACAATATGTTGCCGGTAAAATCATCAATAGAAATATTTAATTAACGAAAAAAAATAATTTATTAAATAAACGGGGGATATGCAGGGGAAGAGAGGGGAAGGGGGGACATGTAATCTTGAAATAAAAAGAGGAAATTAAATCCGCACATACAAAAAAATCAGTGAAGGAAAACCCTTCACTGATTATGTAAACAACCTTTATTCTTCTTCATACCGATGTTTAAACTGCTCCAATTTCTCTTCAATATCGTCTATCATTTGGATGAGGCGATCAATGTCTTCAAGATCGGCAGTTTCTTCATCAATCGCTTCCAAAACTTCAAGGAAAATCTCCAGGCGTTCTTTCAAATATTGCACCTGCTTATTTTTGTCATAAATCGCTTTCACATTTCCACCTCTTTCATCTAGGTCATCATAACGGAAAATCGCCAAATATGCAATCATGTAAAAAAGTATTTTTCTGTAAAAGTATAGGCATTTCATACCGATTTTATTTTCGATTATTCAGAATATTTACAATAATGAATCTTTGTGATATATTAATCTTAACTTAATCGCAAAGGAGTTGGTCGAAAAGTAAACGCTCACTCTATTGCAAAGGAGGGAGTCTAAACAATCTTTCGGCCCGGCTTGTAGCCGAAACTGTTTATGCAACGATAATGGTGGTTAGTAAGCGGTAAACCCCGGTGAGGTGCATCTTTTTGGATGCACAGGTCACCGGGGTTTTAAAGTTTCATAGATTTTTCTATAAAAAAGCGCCAATCGGAAACCGGTCCGAATTGGCGCTTTGACTGTTTAAGATAAGCGATTGCGATAATCTTCGTATTTAAATTGTCTTACGACTTTAATTCCTTCTTCATCGTTGTATAAACAGATGCTTGGCAAGTTGACACCGTTGAACATATGGTTTTTCACCATTGTGTAATGGGCCATGTCTGTAAATACAATTTTGTCCCCAGGTTTTAGCGGTTCATCGAAAGAATAGTCGCCGATCACATCTCCAGCAAGGCATGTCATTCCACCGAGACGGTATGTGTAAGGTTTATCATTAGGGGTACTTGCCCCGATAATTTGCGGACGATAAGGCATCTCAAGTACATCCGGCATATGACATGTGGCGGATGTGTCGAGAATGGCGATCTCCATCCCGTTTTTGACAATATCCAGCACGGTTGCCACAAGGTAGCCTGTATTGAGAGCAATGGCTTCACCTGGTTCGAGAATGACTTGGACATCATATTTATTTTTAATATAGTTGATGAGATCGACCAGTTTGTCGATGTCATAATCCGGGCGGGTAATATGATGTCCGCCGCC
Source organism: Ureibacillus sp. FSL W7-1570 (assembly GCF_038593265.1). GTDB lineage: Bacteria > Bacillota > Bacilli > Bacillales_A > Planococcaceae > Ureibacillus > Ureibacillus suwonensis. Next base: position 1,721,000 of record NZ_CP151979.1, on the reverse strand, counting down.
GAAGTTGACCCATTTCATTTGATGCAAGTACTTGCCATACTTTTCTTCAAAATGAGGAAGGATCCGTTCAAGCACGTCGGAATTTTGTTCACACATCGCATGGAAGTGAAGACCCTCAACGCCGTCCAATTCATCCGGACGGAATTGATCGAAAGGAATTCCTAAACGGGAATTCAATGCACAAGGGTCATAAAGTGCCGTTTCCACTTCGGAATAACCAGGGTTCACTCTCAAACCGATGGAAACGTGCTTGTCCAGTTGTTGAATCTTTTGTTTATATTTATTTAATTGATTGAAAGAGTTGAATACGATATGGTCGATATATTTCAAATATTCATCGATTTCATGTTCAGCGTAGGCTGGTGAGTAGGCATGCACTTCTTTTCCAAATTCCTCGTATCCTAAGCGGGCTTCAAAAAGGGAACTTGCCGTAACCCCCTTCAAATATTTGCTCACTAAAGGAAATGTGGAAAACATGGAAAAACCTTTTAGCGCAAGCAATATATCGCAGCCTGTACGCTGTTGGACGGAATCCAATATCTCCAGATTCCGTTTTAGTAAGCGTTCATCGACAATATAACTTGGGGATGGTGCACTTTTCCAGTCAATCGCTTTCATTATTTTACCTCACGTTTTTCCAAATCTAATTCAAGCAATTCTGGATTGAAGCTTTCTTTCCATGGAAGTCCCCATTTATTTAATTCTTCCATGAATGGATCTGGATCGAATTCTTCTACGTTCCAAACACCCGGTTTTTTCCAAAGCCCTTTGATGACAAGGCTTGCACCAATCATGGCCGGTACGCCAGTTGTATAAGAAATCGCTTGGCTGCCCACTTCGCGATAGCATTCTTGATGGTCACATACATTATATAAATAGTATGTTTTTTCTTTACCGTCTTTTACGCCACGGAAAATACAACCGATATTTGTTTTCCCTTTTGTACGAGGTCCAAGGGATGCCGGATCAGGAAGAACCGCTTTCAAGAATTGAAGAGGCTGGATCATTTTGCCTTCAAATTCAATCGGTTCAATTGATGTCATTCCGACATTTTCGAGTACCCGTAAGTGTGTTAAGTATTTTTCAGAGAATGTCATCCAGAAGCGGATTTGTTTAAGCCCTTTCACGTTTTTCGCCAAAGATTCCAATTCTTCATGGTAAAGAAGGTAAATATCTTTTGGACCTACTTCTGGGAAGTCGTAAACTTGTTTGTATTCCAAAGGTTTTGTTTCAACCCATTTTCCTTCTTTCCAATAGCGGCCATTTGACGTGATTTCTCGGATGTTGATTTCCGGGTTGAAGTTTGTTGCGAATGGTAGGCCATGGTCGCCGCCATTGCAGTCCAAAATGTCGATGTAATGAATTTCATCGAAATGATGTTTTAATGCGTAAGCTGTGAATACTCCAGTTACACCTGGGTCGAATCCGCAGCCTAATACTGCAGTAAGACCTGCTTTTTCAAATTTTTCTTTATAAGCCCATTGCCATTTATATTCAAATTTAGCTGTTTCAGGCGGTTCATAGTTGGCAGTATCCAAGTAATGAACACCTGTAGCTAAACAAGCTTCCATAATACTCAAATCTTGATATGGTAATGCTACGTTGATCACCACATCCGGTTTAAAACCATTGATTAATTCGACGAGTTCGTCCACATTGTCCGCATCTACTTGAGCAGTGTGGATAATTGTTTTGCCACCGTCGAGTTTCTCTTTCAATGCATCACATTTCGACTTTGTTCGACTGGCAATCATAATTTCCTCGAACACGTCTGAATTTTGTACACATTTGTGTACCACAACACTAGCTACACCGCCAGCACCAATAATCAATGCTTTACCCAATTCATTATGACCCCCTTAGGAAAAATAATAGTATTAAGCAATGCAATAGATTATACATAATTATTTCTTAAGTAGCAATTGTTTTTAAAATGAAAATAAAAAAATTTGCAATAATGTAACATTGCCGGATTCGATGTTTACTTTTACCAATCGGTATTCTCTTATAAGTATCTATTTTTCTTGTATATTCAACAATTTTCTCTTATTAGGACGTAATGGATATTCTTGCATTCTTTTTATTTGCAATAAAATTCCCATCAATAACGGATTTTTGTTCTACACAAAATAGAACAGATTTGTTATAATAAGTGTAGAACAGATTGGGGTGAGGAAATGATAATCCGAATTGAGCCGGAATCAGAAATTCCTATCTATATTCAACTGACAAACCAGATTATCGAAGGAATAGCAAAGGGTGAATTAAAACCGGGAGAATCCCTGCCTTCCGTCCGCACCTTTGCAGCGGACTTAGGTGTGAATATGCACACGGTCAATAAAAGTTATCATGAATTGGAAAAAAAGGGGATCATCGAAATTGTTCCCAAGTCAGGTGCCGTCATCAAAAGTCATCCCCGTGTGGATCAAAACACTTATGACAGGCTTTATGAGAGCTTGAAGCCTCAAATCGCGGAAGGCCTTGTATTGGGATTGACCGGCGAAGAATTGGTGGAACTGGTTGGGAAAATTATTGGCGAGATGAAAAAAAGTCCTTAAAAGGAGGAATATAATGGCTTTATTTATAGCGGTTTTCGTACTTTTATTTTTAGCGGTCATTCAAGCGGCAGTGCCTTATTTTGTAAAAAGAACGGTTGTTTTTGGCGTGTCGATACCGGAGCAATCAGTTCGGGATGATCGGGTACGTTCCTATAAAAAACAATATTTAGCATGGGCCAGTACGGTATCTTTTTTGATGATTTTGATTTTCTGTATATGGGTGGCAGTGAAAAAGCCCTCTGATGAATTGATCATACTCATTAGCACAGCCATCGAGTTTGGCATCATTTTTGTAAGCCTTGCATTGTACTATTATTTCCGTGAAAAGATGAAGCAATATAAAAGCGGATTGCAATGGACAAACGAATTGAAGCAGGTGGCGGTTGCCGATTTATCTGTCCGGTCCGAAGATTATTTGCCTCCTTGGTATATTTATCTGTTTCCGATGATCATTACCGTGGGATTGATAGGGTATACGGTTTATCAGTATGACTTGCTGCCGGATCAAATCCCTACCCACTGGGGTCCAAGCGGGGAACCGGATGCCTTTACTGAAAAGACGCCTTTTACCGCAGTTCAAATGCTTCTGATTTTGCTGTTGCTCCAATTGATGTTTTTGGGAATCCAATTGGGAGTGAAATATTCGGGAATCAAGCTGAGCGCTGCAAATCTGGGGGCATCGAAAAATCGCCAACTGACATTGCGAAAGTCGACGAGCTGGTTTACTTTTTATACAGTTTTATTAATCACCATGATGTTTTCGTTCCTCCAATTGACGACCATTCATCCGGAACTGTTTAACGATTCATTGTTGAAAATCCTTCTTCCCTTTGGCACATTCATTTTGATATTGGCAGGAACAGTCTATCTTTTTGTGAAAGTCGGACGTTCCGATAAATCATCATCTGAATTGGAAGAAGAAAAGGAAATAATGGATGTGAATGATGACCGGTATTGGAAAGCGGGATTGTTTTATTTTAATAAAAATGACCCGTCGATTTTCGTAGAGAAACGGTTTGGCGTGGGGTGGACGATCAATTTTGCAAATCCGATCGGTTATATCATCCTCTTTGCTCCAATCATCCTCATTTTCCTGTTAACGTTTCTTCTCAACTAATAAGAAATCACCTTGTGTTGTAAATGACATGACAGCCATCCCATACACTGGGGGATGGCTGTTTTTTTGCCGACAAAACGGTATCAAATGATAATCACTAAAACATCAATTTTACATAAACTACTTTGGAACGAACGAATGTCTGAGGGTGAAAACGATTGATTCAAAAACTTAGAAGTATAGAGTTTCAATATCGGTTATCCCGTATTTCGCATGCCGAGAAGCAAAGGATATTAAAACGTAACGGGAAAAACGGGGAACTTCATATCGTTTATGTGATGACCCATGTCGGCGTTTCGGGCGGGGTGAAAGTCATCTTTGAACACGCGAACAGACTTCGGCAACTTGGAGCGAAAGTCACCATTGTTACCCATTATATAAAGCCGGAATGGTTTCCAATCGAAGCGGATTATATTCAAGTCCCCTTTGGATTGGAGTTGGCAAAAGGGATACCTGACTGTGATTTGATTGTAGCCACCTACTGGGATCACATCCAACCGTGCGTTGAAACCGGTATAGCGCCGGTTGTGTATTTTGAGCAAGGGGATTTTCATTTGTTTGATTATCAAAGCATGAACCAAACATTAAAGCAATTCATCGGGAAACAATTTGAATTGCCGCCGTTTATTTATACCGTTTCCCGGTCAGCGGCTGAGCTGATAAATAGTATTTATGGAAGAGAAGCAAAGGTTTTTCCGAACGCAATAGACGAATCCATCTTCACCGTTGAAGGGCCGAAAGAAATGGGAGAGCGCCCGTATATTTTGATGATGGGCGGCGAAAGCGCGTCTTTCAAAGGCATCACTTATATTGTTGATGCCTATGAAAAACTCAAAGACGAGTTTGGTCTTGATTTATATTGGATCACCCCGGAAGCTCCATCGGAAAAAATGAAAAAACGCGTTACGAAGTATTTTGTCAGTCCTTCCCAACAAACGATTGCTTCCTTATATCGGGGGGCAAGTGCATACGTCAGCGGCTCCACCTATGAAAGCTTTTCCCTGCCTCCCCTTGAAGCGATGGCCTGCGGTTGTCCGGTTGTGACTACGGATAACAAAGGGGTGCTGGAATATGCCGAGCATCAAGTCAACGCCTTGATTTGCCGCATGAAAGATTCGGAGGATATGGTGGATAAAATAAAAGAATTGCTTTCCAGTCCCGGTTTGAAGGAAAAGTTGATTGAAAACGGATTGGAAACGGCAAACCGATATAACTGGACGGCCATTATGGAAAAGATTTTGGACTTTTATCAAGAAGCCGCATCCTATCAAGTGCAGCCGAAGAATCATTTGAGCGACTGGGAAATTCAAATTTGCCAAGAGGATTGTTTGAATCATGAAGATTTCATTAGGTTCGAAAAGTTTCTGCTTTCCACGAATGCGGATCTGGTGAAAGTGCCGGTGATTTATCAAGCGGATAAAATTCCTGTCATCGCCCGTTGGGAAACGGCGGCTGTCCGCAGAGATTGCTGGGATGGAATGGTGGAAACCTGCTTCTGCCCCGTATATCCGTCCAATCAATTCCAACTGTATAACATGAAAGGCTATCAATCTTTTCTGTTGAAACAATTTGAGCAAGCTTTGGAGGAATTTACGGAATTGCAGAATAAAGGGGATGAAAAGGAACAGGCCGTTTTTGGAAGATGGGTCATCCTGACATTAATGAGATTGCAAAGAAAAGAAGAGGCCAAGAGGAGATTGAAAGAATTGATGGATCAACATCCGTACAATGCCGATTTATATAAGTTGAATCAATTGCTGGAAGGGCAGCAAAAAGATGCCTATCCAATCAACATATTGGGCGATGCCGCCAATTATCCTGAATTTTTCTATAAGGTCGATTCTGAGGGGATAAAAGGGGTGAACAGATGATCAGTGTCATTATGTCAGTTTACAATGCCGGGGATTATCTTAAAGATTCAATCAATAGCCTATTACAGCAGACGGAAAAGGATTTTGAATTGATCATTATCAATGATGGATCAACCGACAATAGTGAAGAGGTCATCCTGTCATTCCATGATGAAAGGATCCGCTATATCAAGCATGAGGAAAACAAAGGGGTTGCCCATACCCGAAACGAAGGACTAAAACTTGCCAAAGGGGATTTTATTACATTCCACTATGCGGATGATTTGTCCCTTCCTCATCGTTTTGAGAGGTTATTGGCTGAATTTTGGTGTGAACACATCGGTTATGTCCATTCCGATATGCTGCTCATCAACGAGAATGATTCCCCTTTCAGCTATTGGCAGACAGGGAATATTTCACCGGATGATATTTACCCATTTTTCCTTAATGTAGGCACTCCTTTTAATAATGCCAGTATCCTGTTCAGAAAGGAAGCCGTGGAAAATCTTTATTATGATGAGAGCATCAAAGTCGGTTCCGATACGGATTTCGTATTAAAAGTGGCAAAAGGGGGATGGCGTTCTTCCCATGTCCCCGAACCGTTATATCTTTATAGAAGACATCAAATGAATTTGACGAAGAATAGAAGTTATGACGATTTGGCAAAACATATCCAGCTGAATATCAAAGAGGAAGATTTGAAAACTCTTAAGGAAGTGGGAGAAGATGTAGAAAACCGGTTGCTTGCGGCCAAATTGATTGCAGGCCTCGCTTTATCTAGAAGATGGATGACAAGAGAGGGGTATGCCCTTTTTTATGAGGCGATACCATTGGTGAAAACGGAAAGGGATCGCCGCTTTTTTGAAGGCATGAAGGGGCTCGTTGAAAAAAATTACGCCCATGCCGTCCATCATTTCCAACAAATAGAGAACCGGAACCATCTCGAGGAAAATTATCTGGGGGAAGCGCTGCTTCATATGAGGAAATACAAAGAAGCTTATGATCAATTTTTGAGGGCGTTGCAGCTGTCGCCAAATTACCATACCCCAGTGAAGAATTTGAAAGTGATCGGGATTTTGAGGGGGTATAATTTGATTGATAAACATGCGGATCCTTTCAGATAGGAATTTGTGAAAGGGAGCATAGCCAAAAGGCTGATTGAAAGCCGGTGCCACCGGACTTTCAATCAGCCTTTTTTGTGTGCCATTATTGCACGCCGATGCCCCGATATTTCATTCCAAGCCCCTCGATTGTTTTTTTGTCGAGGACATTTCTTCCATCTAAAACGAATTGGCAGTTAGGGAAGTTTTTAAAGTCGAAATTTTTGTATTGGTCATGAAAGGCTTGAAGAATGATGGCATCCATTTTTTCACGGTCTTTCATGGAAAACGGTTCAACTTGGAAAGCCGCGATTTCTTCGTCAGAGTACAGAGGATCATCGACGTACACTACAGCGCCTTTTTGTTTTAATTCTTCCACCAGGAGCAAAGTGGAGGAATTTGTTGTTTCTTTCACATTTTCCCGGAAAGAAAGGCCTAAAATGAGAATGTTTTTATTGTTTAAAGTGGTGAAATGCTTTTCGATCTCATTCACTGCATATTTGGCCATTTTGTCATTGATTTCCCTTGAAAGCTGAACCAACCCGCGGCTTAATCCATTGTTGATAAAAAAGTAAGGATATACCGGGATGCAATGGCCTCCCACTCCGACACCAGGTGAGTGGAGATGTGAAAAAGGTTGGCTGTTTGCAGCGTGAATGACTTCTTTCATATTCACTCCCAATGAGTCGGCATAAATGGCCAATTCATTGACCAATGCGATATTGACATCACGGTAAACCGATTCGGCCACTTTCGTAAATTCCGCCGTTTCCAAATTGCTGACAGGGATGATATCGCAGTTCAATGCTTTTTTATAGAAGGATATGACCATTTGGAGACTTTTCCTGCTATCACCACTGACGATTTTCGGATAGTTGGAGAGGTCTTGTATGATCCGATTGGAGTAAACCCTTTCCGGACTGTAGCCTAAATAAAAATCTGTCCCCAATGTCAGTCCTGAAAGTTCTTCGATCCTTTTTCCAAAACGGTTTCTCGTATCTCCGGCAGGCAGTGTCGTTTCGAAGATGACAAGTGTCCCTTTCCGGATCCCCTTTCCAATATCCTCTACCGCTGAGTCGATAAATTCATAGTTGATTTTTCCTTTATCATCCACTAACACCGGCACAATGACCACAACCACATCCGATTGGCTGACCGCTTTCGCCGTATCCACCGTGGCCCGGAAAGTACCCTTTTTCCAAGCCTGGTATAGCAGCTGATCCAGCCCCGGTTCATTTGAAATATGTGAAATTCCTTTATTCAAGGTTTCCACGACTTTTTCGTTTTTATCGGCACCAATGACATTGAAATGGCCCGAGTTGGCGAAAACGGAGGCGAGAGGCAACCCGATTTTTCCTAAGCCGACAACAGTGACAGTTTCCATATATCCATCTCCTTTTCGTTACCTGAACAACAATGCGGTTTTCCTATAGGAAACCTCCACATAAATATATGTCGAAAACATTATGATCGTGTAAACGCAAATAATATTTTCAGAATTTGATTAGAACGTTTATACATTTGGAATCTATGAAACATATATTGGAAGTTGTGCAGGTTAGGAGGAGATATAAATGTCAAAAAAACTGAAGATATTGATCTTGATTCGTCCGTTTACCAAGAAATTTCCAAAACATAAAAATAAATTTGAAATGATCAGAGCAATCGAAAAATATGCAGAGGTCCAATATTGGTACAAGGACGGAAACATTCACGACATTCTGAAAGAAATCCCATTCAAACCTGATTTTATTTTCCATTATGATATCGGCTGGGGCTATGTATTGGCGCCGAGGATTTCGGGACTTGGCGAAGTCGATATTCCAAAGGGTTGCTATTTGTATGATGCCCATTATTCCCCTGGCGAGAGGAGAAAATATTTCGACCAAACCAAAATGGACCTCATCTTTTCCGCATCGAAGTCCACTTTTTTGAAAACCTATGGAAGATTTAAAGATAAATTCAGATTTTTCCCTTTTTCCATCGATCCGACCGTTTTCAAAGATTGGCAGTTGGAAAAGGATATTGATTTTTTATTGATGGGCCAATTGTATGACAGGACAAAAAAAACGGGCTATCAAACAATGACGCCAAAAGGGAGATACCCATTCAGGGAAGCGGTATTGGAGAAAATGAGGGGAATGGAAGGATTCGTCTTTCATCCGCATCCGGGCCATAACGCTCCTGAAAGTGCCTTGTTGAATGAGAAATATGCACAAGAACTGAATCGTTCAAAAATGTTCTTTACTTGCGGTTCCGTCTTGAAATATCCCGTTTTCAAATATTTTGAAGCCCCTGCTTGTAAAACCCTCCTTCTGGCAGAACCTGTTCCGGATATTTTGGAGCTGGGATTCAAAGACGGGGAAAATTTTGTTGCTTGCAGCCAGTCTGATTTCTATGAAAAGGCGATGTACTATTTGAAAAATGAAGAAGAGAGAAAGCGGATCACCGAAAACGGCTACCAATTCATCCATACGAGACATACGAATGATGTCAGGGCAAAAGAATTTGTCGATGAGGTGCAAAAGTTCATTCAAAAACTATAAAGGCACAATCAGATAGAAAACGAGTGCATAGTTTAATAATTAGCAAGTCTTATAAGGGATAAGGAGGGATTAAGTTGAATATTCCCTTGATCGACTTGAAAAAAGAGTATGGGTTATATGGAAAAAATATTGAAAAAGCTGTCATCGAAGTGCTGCAAAGCGGTTCATATATTCTGGGAAACAAAGTGGAGCAATTTGAAAAGGAGATTGCCAATTACTTGGGTGTCAAGTATGCGGCAGGCGTTGCCAACGGAACGGATGCATTGCTTCTCGCCCTTGCGGCATTGGGCATTGGAGAAGGCGATGAAGTGATCACTACGCCATTCACTTTTTTTGCCACGGCGGAAGTCATTGCGAAGGTTGGAGCTAAACCTGTATTTGTCGATATCGAGCCGGACACCTACAACATCGATGTCAATAAAATCGAAAAAGCGATCACGGATAAAACGAAAGCGATTATCGTTGTCCATCTGTTCGGCATGGCGGCGGAAATGGATAAAATAATGGAGATTGCTTCGGCGCATCAATTAAAAGTGATTGAGGATGCGTGCCAAGCGATTGGAACAGAATATAAAGGAAAACGGGTAGGCGGCATCGGCGATATCGGATGTTTCTCCTTCTTCCCGACAAAAAATTTGGGCGCATTTGGAGATGGCGGATTGGTTGTCACAAACGATCCGGATCTTTATAAGAAAATTTGCCAATTGCGAAATCATGGCAGTGAAGAGAGATATATCCATGATTTTATCGGGATGAATAGCCGGCTCGACGAAATCCAGGCCGCCATTTTGATCGAAAAACTTAAATTGTTGGATATGTTTCTATTTAAGAGAATCATTGTGGCCAACACATATACCCAGGAGCTTCCGAATATGAAGAAAAAACCGCCGCAATATACGGATCGAACCCATACGTATCATCAATATTGCATTGAAGTGGATGATAGGGAACAGCTTATCGGTTTTCTTAAGGAAAAAGGGATTGCAACAGGAATCTACTATCCGGTCCCATTGCATCTTCAAAAAGCTTTCGATTATCTCCAATACCGGCAGGGTGATTTTCCTGTTGCGGAAAATGCGGCAAAACATATTTTGGCACTGCCAATCAATCCTACGTTAACAGTCTCGGAACAGGAATATATCATTAAAACTATGAAAGATTTCGCAGGTGTTTCACCATGAGCGGAATCCGTGTCGGTGTCGCAGGTACCGGGAAAATGGGCTTTTTGCATTGTTCCAAATTGATCCAAATGAAAAATGTAAATTTTATCGGAGTTTATGATAAAGATTTCCAAAGAGCAGCTCAAATCAGTAAATCGTTCCATGTCAAAGCCTTTGATTCGTATTCCGAATTGCTGAAAAATATTGATGCGGTCATTATAGCGGCACCCACGACATTCCATTTTTCGTTGGTGGCGGAAGCGGTTATGAAAAACAAACATGTTTTTGTTGAAAAGCCGATGACAATGACGTTGGAAGAAGCCGATAAAATAAAAAAGTTGTTGAAAAATAAAAGACTGAAATTCCAAGTGGGCCACATTGAACGGTTCAATCCGGCCATCCAAAGAATCCACGAATATATTCAACCGGATCAAATTATCAATATTGACGCAAAAAGACTTGCTTATTCTGATCGTATAAAAGATACGGATGTTGTATTGGATGTCATGATTCATGATATCGACATTATTTTGAGTCTTATCAAAAGTCCGATCAAACGCGTATCAGCGGAAGGAATCCGATTGCGTGATTCCGATAAATTTGACACGGTTTCCGCATTGCTGCTGTTTGAAAACGGAATTGTGGCCAATTTGATGGCCAGCAATATTTCCCATGAAAAGGTGAGGGAATTTATTGTTTATGAAAAGGAAAAAGTGATTAAAACCAATTATTTGATGAGGCAGCAGCAATTGATCATGAAAGAATTGAATGATCATCATTTGACTTTTCTGGTCGGAACAGAAAATGTCATTGCCAATATTACTCTTCCATATTCCGATCCTCTGTTGGAAGAACTTCGCCATTTTGTTGACTGCATTGATTCGGATTCGGAGCCGCTTGTCGGCGTGGATGAAGGAAGGGCGGCCGTAGAAGTTGCATTGAAAATAAAACAATGTTTAATAGATTCAAAGTAAAAAAGAAATGTATAACTCTTTGCGGGTTGGTAAAAGAGTTATACATTTTTTGCAGTCAGCTCACTTATTTGGTTATTTTTTTCGCAGGGACGCCAACAACCGTCACGTTGGCCGGAACATCCTTTGTCACTACGGATCCAGCGCCGACAATGGCATTTTCGCCAATTGTGATATTTGGGAGAAGGGTGGCGTTATTGCCGATTTTCGCCCCCTTTTTTATATGGGCTCCCTTCAGTTGATACGGCTGTTTCCCCATGTATTTGTCATTGGACATGGACACGCACGGACCGATAAATACATCATCTTCCAAAATGGTATCTCCGGTGATATAAGCCAGGGTTTGAACGGTGCATCTTTTTCCGATAGACGTATTCAACTCGACGATCGCCCCTCTGCCGATGACCGTTTGGCTGCCGATCGTCGAGTTTTCGCGGATGCTGGCGTGATCCGCAACAAAAACATGATCGGCAATTTCGGAACCGGCATAAATTGTCACGTTGTTGCCGATTTTTGTATTTTCTCCGATGATTAAATTCGGCTGTTTGACATCGGAAGCCCTCATTTTTTGGTTTCCGCTTTTTTTGACTCCCAAAACACAATTGGAGCCGATGATGACATTATCACCGATCACCGTGCCTTTCAGGATTACTGTATGGTGGCCGATCGTTACGTTTTCCCCGATTTTGACCCCTTCCTCTATTACCACATGTTGCCCAAGTTTCACACTTTCAGGGAGTTGGGATTGCCCCACTTTGTCATCCTTTCGTTTCTGTATTCATAAAACAGTACCGGTATTCCAAATGGCCGGCTTGATCATGCGGTTCCGCTATTGATTGGCGTTTTTGCTGTTCTTGTAGTTTTTAAAAAATTCCTCATTAAATAAAACTTTTGGATCGTTGGGGATATATTGTTTTGTCAATTCATGATGTTTGATGGACTCTTCGACATTTCCCAATTGCCAGTAAGAGACGCAAAGAGCAAGGTGCGGATACCAGGTCGAATAAGCGGCTTGATGGAAACCGCCTGTTTTTTTATCTTTCATTTTTATTGCCAATTCATACCAAAATACGGCGGTTTTGAAATTATTCTTTGATTTGAAGATATCACCGATACGGCAACAAGCTTCTGATCTCGGTTCATCATAGGCAAAGGTTTTTAGCAGTGATGTAAGTTCGTTATCCTGCTCCCCGAGCTGGGCATAGCAGTCGGCCATATAGATGCAAGCCCGGATATTATCTTCTATCCAGCCCTTTTTGCCATCCAAAAATTCCCGGTAATAGGTAATCGCCTTTTTATATTGTTTATGGTCTTTGAGCTCGTTGGCATAATAAAATAAGTCCCTTGGCGAAAATTCTTCCCCTTTTTTGATCCGGTTTTCATAAATTCTCAGATTTCTGCCGATAGACTGAGAATCCGCTTTCTTCTTCTTTTTTTTGTTATGAAGAATGGAAACGTCCGCTTCCAATATATTTCCGTAAACCTCGAGATATTCATGGACAGGTCCGATCCATTTGAATCCTTTGCTGCGTTTCACAAGCCGGTTTCTCCGATAATGGAAGGTCGGGTTTCCGTGATTGTCGGTTTGAACGATATAGTTCATGGAAACAGCATCGATATCGTCAGTGAGCGTTTTTTTCAATGCTTTGAATTTTTCCTGTTCTTCCGTGGGAATCACGTCATCCGCATCCAACCAGAGAATATAATCTTTTGTCGCCAGGCTGAAGGAATAGTTCCTTGCTGCCGCGAAATCGTCAATCCAGGTGAAGTCATAGATTTTATCCGTAAATTTTCGCGCCACTTCCTTTGTATTGTCAGTCGATCCGGTGTCGACAATGATGATTTCATCACATATCCCTGCCACGCTTGATAAACAATTCGCCAGAACCTCTTCTTCATTTTTCACAATCATGCAAAGACTGATCGTCGGCATCCTTACACTCCTTAAGCATTAATACATTTTATATATATATGTGGCGATTAGAGATTTCGAAACCGCCAGTTGATTAATAAAAGAAAAAGGTGATTACCGATGAAACGATAATCACCTTGTGTGAGCGCGCGGCGCAGGACGATGATTCTGGCATAGTAAATGGCACTGGCTGCCCCCGATCTCAAGTCAGGCATTTGTGTTTTAATGTTAATTTCGCGACCACTTCAACCCTGGCTGTTTGAGGGAACATGTCAACGGGCTGGATATACTCCACTTTGTACATTTTTATCAGTTCTTTTAAATCCCTGGCGAAAGTGGAAGGATTGCAGGAGGTATAGACAAACCGCTTTGGCTTAATGTTTAATACGGTATTGATAAAACTTGGCGCAAGGCCGGTGCGCGGCGGATCGACCGTGACAACATCCGGAACAAATCCTTCATTCGCCCACTTCTTGAGCCATTCTTCCGCTGTGCCGGTGAAGAATTTCGCGTGAGAAAATCCGTGTTTCCGGGCATTCTTTCTCGCATCTTCAACGGATTCCGGAACGACATCCATTCCCCGCACTTCTTTTGCGTCTTTCGCCAGCCACAGCCCAATCGTTCCAACGCCGCAGTAAGCATCGACCACGGTTTCGTTGCCGGAGAGTTGTGCCGCTTTTTTGATTTCATCATATAATACGACTGTTTGCTCAGGATTTAATTGAAAAAACGCACGGGAAGACAAATCAAAAGAAAGCCCGCCCAATTGTTCATGAATCGTTTCCTTGCCGTCAAGCACAATCGTCTCATCCCCAAAAATGAGGGAAGTTTTGGCCGGATTGATATTTTGGGTGATGGAAACGATACTGGAATCTAATTCTTTAATGCCTTGAACTAATTCCTTTTTACGAGGAATATCTTTTTTTGTTGTGACGAGGCAGACTTGCGTTTCTCCGGTTTGAATGCCTGTCCGGACAACGATGGTGCGAATGATTCCTTTTGATTTTCCATCATAGATCGGGATGCCGAGTTGTTCCAAAAGATTCCGGATGCCGACCGTGATCTTTGTTGTGGCAGGATGCTGCACAAGGCAGTCATCAAGATTTAAAAGTTTGTTTGTTCCTTCAATAAATAGCCCGGCCTTCACTTCATGTCCGATTTTACGGACTTGAAAAGCGCTCTTGTTTCGATAATGCCAAGGATTCTCCATCCCTATTGCAGGTCTTATCTCCACTTTCCCTACAATATGCGGAACGAATTTTTCCAGCGATTGAATCACAATGTCGCGCTTTTCTTTCAGTTGTCCTTCATAAGACAAATGCTGCAATTGGCAGCCGCCGCATTGTTCGTAGACCGCGCAAGGCGGATTGACACGATGTTTTGAAGATTCTCTTATTCGCACAATTTCCGCCTCGGCATAATTGGGATGGATTTTCGATACTTTTGCTGTGATGACTTCACCGGGAAGGGCGCCTTTCACAAAAATGACATTCCGCTTAAAAAAACCGACCCCTTCTCCATTAATGCCAAGCCTTTTTATTGTTAAAGGGAATTTTTGACCGATTTCGATTTTTACTTTATCAGACATACTTTCACGTCCTTTATTTCATCTTCAAATATTATAGCAACCGAATAAGGGAAGGTAAAATTTCATAAGAATAAGTTAGCCATATGTATGGATTTTCTTCAGAATAAATGTTATTGTTATATAAAATATAAACTGAATATTCTTTCATATCCTTCGGGGTCGGGTGAAATTCCCAGCCGGCGGTGATGAAGCATTGCTTCTAAGCCCGCGAGCTCTTTTCGAGCAGGATTTGGTGCGAATCCAAAGCCGACAGTGAAAGTCTGGATGGGAGAAGGATGGTTTGTGAGAAAGTCCATTAGTCCGCTGATTAATGGCTTACTTTCGTATTCACTTTTTTGCAATCCGTTCTCCCGCAATTTGGCGGGAGTTTTTTATTTAGGTGTATTTTTAAAATGGGCCTGATTCAAGGCTTTTTTGTGCTGCCTAAAAATTTCATCGTTCTCCCAACCCCGTTAAGGCGACTTAGCGGGGTTTTTTACTTGTATATATTGGAAAAGGGGGATTTTCATGTTTACCGGAATTATTGAGGATAAAGGGATTGTCACTGGGATTGAAAAAGACGAGAAAAGTATGAAGATTGTGATCCGCTCGCCAAAAATCGTGTCTGATGCGTCTCTTGGAGATAGTATTGCTGTCAATGGCGTTTGTTTAACGGTGACACATTTAACGAAGGACGAGATGACGGTCGATGTCATGCCGGAAACGGTGAAGGCGACGACGATTCATCAGTTGAAAAAAGGAGACTATGTCAATTTGGAAAGGGCAATGGCAGCTGGCGGCCGTTTTGGAGGGCATATCGTTTCCGGACATGTGGATGGAGTGGGAACAATCCGCAGCAAGAAACCGGTATCCAATGCCGTGTATTACGAAATCGAAATCCCAAAAGAGCTGCTGGAACAATGCATTCCGAAAGGTTCCATCACCGTCGATGGAACAAGTTTGACCATTTTTGGAGTCAGTGACACGGCCATCACCATTTCGCTCATTCCGCATACGTATGCAGAAACGATTTTGGGAATGAAGGGAATCGGCGATCAGGTGAATATAGAAACGGATATGCTCGGAAAATATGTGTTGCATCATTTGAAGAGAATAAATACTAAAGAAGAATCAAACATTACATTGGAATTTTTGACTCAAAACGGATTTTAAGGATGGTGGTTGATATGTTAAATACAATTGAAGAAGCAATAGAAGACTTGAAAAAAGGGAAAACCATCATCGTGGTGGATGATGAGAACCGGGAAAATGAAGGGGATTTGGTCGCTTTGGCGGAACATGCCACACCGGAAGTCATCAATTTTATGGCGACATACGGCCGCGGGTTGATTTGTACCCCAATAACGGAAGAATTGGCGGAAAAGCTGGATTTGCATGCGATGGTCGCCCATAATACCGACAATCACCAAACGGCATTTACAGTAAGCATCGACCATGTGAGTACAACTACCGGTATCAGCGCCTACGAACGCTCGACAACGATTTTAAAAATGCTCGAAGCGGATGCGGAAAAATCCGATTTCAGAAGACCGGGCCACGTTTTCCCGCTCATCGCCAAGAAAAACGGCGTGTTGGAAAGACAAGGGCATACAGAGGCTGCGGTGGATTTGGCCCGCATTGCCGGCGCTTTTCCGGCAGGGGTGATTTGCGAAATCATGGGGGATGACGGCAGAATGTCCCGTCTTGACGATCTCTTGAAGTTCGCAGAAGTCCATGATTTAAAAATTATTTCCATTGAAGAATTGGTCCGCTATCGCTTTAGAAATGAAAAGGTTGTGAAACGGGCGGCCTCTGTCAAAATGCCAACGACTTATGGGGATTTCCAAATGATCGGTTATGAGAACGAAATTGACGGCTTGGAGCATGTGGCATTGGTGAAAGGAAACATCCGTGAAGATGAAGCGCCGCTTGTGCGCATCCATTCGGCTTGTTTGACGGGGGATGTCTTTCATTCAAAACGCTGCGATTGCGGTCCACAGTTGGAAAAATCTTTGGAAATGATTGAAAACGAAGGCAAAGGCGTTCTTTTATACATGCAACAGGAAGGGCGCGGCATCGGATTGATTAATAAACTAAAGGCATACGCATTGCAGGAGCAAGGTTTGGATACGGTGGAAGCGAACTTGAAGCTCGGTTTCCCGGCGGAATTGAGGGATTATGCATTAAGCGCGCAAATGCTGAAGGATTTGGGCATTACAAAAATCCGCCTGATGACGAACAATCCGGAAAAGATCGAAGGCATCGAAAAATACGGCATCAAAGTGGTTGAACGGGTGCCTATTATCATCCAACCAAATCAAATCAATGCCTATTATTTAAAAACAAAAAGGGAAAAAATGCATCATTTTATTTAAGTTTGACATTCTGAATCAATTTTAAGAGGGAGCAATGGAAAATGGGAAAAGTATTTGAAGCAAATTTAGTCGGAACAGGATTAAAAATCGGAATCGTGGTGGGACGATTCAATGAATTCATCACTTCCAAACTGTTGGATGGAGCTTTGGATGGATTAAAACGCCATGGGGTGGATGAGGCAAACATCGATGTGGCATGGGTGCCTGGCGCTTTTGAAATTCCGTTTATCGCAAAACAAATGGCTGAAACGGGAGAGTATGATGCGGTCATCGGCTTGGGAACGGTCATCCGGGGATCCACAACCCATTACGACTATGTCTGCAATGAGGCGGCAAAAGGCATCGCCCAAGTTTCTTTGCAAACGAATGTGCCGGTGATTTTCGGTGTTGTGACAACGGAAAATATTGAACAGGCCATTGAACGGGCCGGAACAAAAGCGGGCAACAAAGGATATGATGCCGCAGTTTCTGCCATCGAAATGGCGAATTTGAAAAAGATGTTTAAATAATCATGAAGTAAGATTCCTCAATCGGGGAATCTTTTTTATTTTTGGGGAAATGGATTCGCACAAGAAGTGGATATATCTGAGGGGGAAGGGAAACATTTGAGAACGAGCAAGAGGGAGGGTTATCCGAGCAAGAGGGGGAGTTATCCGAGCAAGAGGGGGAGTTATCCGAGCAAGAGGGAGGGTTATCCGAGCAAGAGGGAGGGTTATCCGAGCAAGAGGGAGGGTTATCCGAGCAAGAGGAGGAGTTATCCGAGCAAGAGGGAGGGTTATCCGAGCAAGAGGAGGAGTTATCCGAGCAAGAGGGAGGGTTATCCGAGCAAGAGGAAGAGTCATCCGAGCGAGAGGGAGGATTATCCGAGCAAGAAAAGTTGCCATCCAAGCAAAAAGAACCGCCATCTGCGCAAAATAAAAAGCTAACCCCAAAAAACTTTATAAAAAAAGGAACCCATTGAACAATGGATTCCCAACGGCATATCAACCTGCCAAATCAAGAAGCTTCTCCCCAAAACATTTCATCCACCAAATAATCAAACACCAACTCATCCAAAGTTCCGAAAGTATATCCTTGCCGTTTCGCTTCTTTAATAAAATCCGGCAATGCATCCGCATTATGTTCAGCGACAGTGTGCATCAAAATAATGGCACCGGGATGCAGCTGTTTGACCAGCTCATTATATGCATATTCTGCACCTTTCTTTTGATCCGTATCCCAATCGCGAAATGCGATGGACCAGAAAATGTGGGTATAGCCATGTTCATTGCCAACCTCCAACAGCTCGGTGCTGAAAACGCCTTCCGGTGGACGAACGTAATAAGTCCGTTCAATCCCTGTGATTTCCTTTAATTTTTTATCGAAATTCTGCCATTCCTTCAACATGCCTTCACGGGTCAATCTCGCCATATTCGGATGTTTGTCGGAATGGTTGCCGATTGTATGCCCTTCCTTTACTATCCGTTTTACGATATCCGATGCGCTTGTCAAATAATGCCCAGTTAGGAAAAAAGTTGCTTTTACTTTTTCCTTTTTTAATGTATCAAGAATTTGCTCCGTATGACCCGCCTCAAATCCGTTATCGAAAGTCAAATAAATTACCTTTTTCTCCGGATTTCCCCGGTAAAATGCCCCGTACTCCCTCAATAATCGCTCAAATTCAGCACCTGCATCCGGTGGGTTTCCATCTTTGGCTTTTGTAAACCCCCAATGATATTCCTTCGCCAACGTTTGAGGTGCCGGAATCAACAAACCAAAAAGCAACATGATTGCGAATGCAAACTTTATTCCTTTCAACTTTCCGCCTCCTCTTCTTTTTGCTTTAGATTGTGCAAAAAGAAAACGATTATGCCGGCATGCTTTACAATGCCCCGGATATATGAACGAAACGTGATTTTGTGTATACTAAAAATCAAGGAGTGTTTTCATGCAAGTCATTACAAAAATCACCCGCCAAAAAAATCAGGAACGATATAATATTTATTTGAATGATGAATATGCTTTTTCGGTGGACGAGTCCACCCTTATAAAGTTTGGCTTAACAAAAGGAAAAATACTCGATCCTTTTGAGATGGATGAAATCGCCTATGAAGATGAAATTGCCAAAGCCTTTAACCGCGCGCTCCATTTTTTGAGTTATCAAATGCGCAGCGAATTTGAAGTGAAAAAGAAACTGCTCGATGCCGGCTTCGGTGAATCGGTCGTGCTTGAGGCGATTCAGAAGCTGAAGAAATTGGGTTTTCTCAATGATGAAAGCTATTCCAAGGCATTGCTTGAGACGAAGAAAAAAACCGCCAAAAAAGGTCCAATGGCCATCAAGCAGGATTTAAAGAAAAAAGGCATCGACAAAAACACGATGGAAAAAGCTTTGGAATCGTACACCCATGAAGAGCAATTGCAGCTTGCCATGCAGCTCGCCGAAAAAACGGTGAAAATGAATCCGAAAAAAACGCCCGCTCAAATCAAGCAAAAAATTCAAGACACATTGATTCGAAAAGGCTATTCCTTTGAAATCGTGAATGAAATACTTGACCAAATCGAGCTGGAGCGAGATGATGATGAATGGTACGAATTGATTGCTGTTCAAGGTGAAAAAATTTGGAATAAATATGTCCGGAAATTTGAGGGCAAACAGCTGGAATTGAAAGTGAAACAAGCCCTTTATCAAAAAGGATTTCCAATAGAAATGATCGATCGATTTATCGATGAAAAGAGGGAGAATGGATGAAAAAAACATATGCCCAAATGACGCCTGAAGAATTAAGACAAGAGATAGCGAATCTGAAGGAAAAGGCGAGAAAAGCCGAACAATTGGGCATCGTCAATGAATTTGCCGTATACGAAAGAAAAGCGCTGATGGCACAAGCCTATTTGATGGACCCATCCTTCATCAAACCTGGTGAAATTTATAGAATAGAAGGGGCACCAGGGGAATATTTCAAAGTGGAATATTTGAAAGGGCGCTTTGCATGGGGCTTCCGACTACATGGAGAAAAATTTGAAGAAGCATTGCCAATTTCCATGCTCATTCCACTGAAAGAGGAGGAATAACATGGACGCAAGCACGATGATGCTTGAGCGATTGACTGAAGAATTATTGGAAGTGAATCCATTTTTATCAGAAAACAAAGCCCGCACATGGATTGAATTATTATGGTCGGATTTTGAGGCGACCTATGCAAAGGCGGGCCGCCGCTATAAAGGGCCTGAATTTACGGAAAGAATCATCCGCCAGTGGATTGAAAGCTATGGCGATAAAATCCATGAATTTGCAGGCCGCAATCCGAAATATGCGCATTTATTGGATGAAGAGTAATGAAAAGGAGCACCCCTACTAAGAGGTTGCTCCTTTACACTTGAAGCCGATTATCATATGGTCAGCCGCTTGGGCGGAAACTAATCGCTCGCTCCGATTTGCAATTTCCGTTGAAGCTTGTCTTCGCTGAAAATCCAACCGGTATAGGAAGTGACGATGTTCAAGTCTTCATCCAAATGGGCGACCGCTACGAATGGATAGCGTTCATTGCTTCGGTATCTCAAATCGATCAATCTGACTTCCGTGAGCCCGTTTTCCAGTTCGGAAATGTCCCAATGATAAATTGGGGAGAAAGATAAAAAGGCGGATAAATTTGGATCGCTCAAGGCCTTTTCGACCAGAGGCGTTTTAGGCAAAGGGCGGATTTTGAATTTATCGTAAATATTGATTGTCCGTCCAAATGCCCGTCCCACATAATAATGGGTTTGGGATTTGGCTGCGACCCGCCAGATAAAGAAACGCATGGTCGGAGCGACAATGATGACCTCCGCATCCGGAATCGTTTTGCGCACGGCATTTTTTACCGATTGTTGAACGAGGTATCTTAAAATATAATAGCCAATGATGACCAAATACATAGTGGTAAATATCATAACCGGGTCCATCCTTAAAACCCATAGAATGATCCCGACACAATGGATTCCAAAAATGTATGGGTCAAAGGTGTTGATGACGCCGAGAGCCACCCATTTCCTTGAGAATGGCCTTAGTGCCTGCGTGCCGTAAGCATTGAAGATATCGACAAAAACATGCAAGAAAACGGCGAGAAACGTCCATAACCAAAGATGCAGCACATTGGCTTCCTGGAAAATGAGCGATGCGATGGCGGTAATTCCAATGGGCCAAAGAATGACGGCAGGAACAGAATGGGTAATGCCTCGATGATGTCTTATATAAACCGCATTATTGCGGAGTTTTAATATCGTGTCTACATCAGGAGCTTGGGAACCGACAATTGTTCCTGTTAAAACTGCTGCAAAAGTCACGCTATGATTTGCCACAACCGGATCAATCAAAGATAACCCTCCGAGGGCAATGCCCATGACGAGGTGAGTGCCAGTATCCATCCAAATCATCTCCTTAAAAACGGAGGACTACAGAATT
The DNA here is from genome assembly GCF_038593265.1 of Ureibacillus sp. FSL W7-1570. Taxonomy (GTDB): domain Bacteria; phylum Bacillota; class Bacilli; order Bacillales_A; family Planococcaceae; genus Ureibacillus; species Ureibacillus suwonensis. The sequence goes on along the minus strand of NZ_CP151979.1, from coordinate 1,699,424 downwards.
TGTAAAAGCAAAATAAATACAACTTCTTTATAATTATATTATACCCTAATTACTAAAAATAAAATCGAAAACTGTCAGGAGGAACTAGTGAAATACCCATATTCGCAACAATTTCGACAAAGTCTTGTCGAATGGTTTCATGAAGAAAAACGTGATTTGCCTTGGAGACAAACAAACGATCCATATAAAATTTGGGTTTCGGAAGTGATGCTTCAACAAACCCGTGTGGACACGGTCATTCCATATTATCAACGGTTTATCGATAAATATCCCACAATCGAGTCGCTGGCAAACGCCGATGAAGAAGAGCTGCTCAAGATGTGGGAGGGGCTTGGATATTATTCAAGAGCCCGCAACCTGCAAGCCGGTGTAAAAGAAGTGGTTGAGAAATATGGCGGCACGGTGCCGAACAACCGCCATGACCTGCAACGATTAAAAGGCGTCGGCCCTTATACTGCCGGAGCCATTTTAAGCATTGCCTATAATCTCCCGGAACATGCAGTCGACGGCAATGTGATGCGTGTATTGAGCCGGGTGTTACATATCAAAGAGGACATTTCCCTTGTAAAAACCCGGAAAATCTTTGAAGAAGCGGTGGAACAATTGATCCATCCGGAATACCCTGGGGATTTCAATCAGGCATTGATGGATTTGGGGGCGATGATTTGTACGCCATCTTCTCCAAAGTGCCTGCTTTGTCCGGTGAGGGAATATTGTCTGGGATTTATGGAAGGCGATGCGGAACAGTTGCCGATCAAGACGAAGAAAACAAAAGAAAAACATGAATTTTATGATGTGTATATCGCAGTCAATGATGGGAAAGTCTTGTTCGAAAAGCGTCCGGAAGAAGGACTCCTTGCAAACATGTGGCAGTTTCCGATGATGCTGAAGGGCAAATCATCGGAAGATACAAAAAAACAATTTGAATTAAAATACAATGTGGAAATCAAAAATATCATCGAAGAAGATTTTTTCGAACAGAAGCATATTTTCTCCCATTTAATCTGGAATTTGCGTTGCCATTTGGTGGACATCACAGAAAACGGGGAACTGCCGGAGTTTGCGCATTATGTCACATTGAAGGAAATCGAAGGCTTGCCGCTTCCGGTGCCAATGGTAAAAATTGTGAATATTCTGAATCAATATATTTTTCATTCCCCGGAATAATCCCGGGTTCACCTGTCCACAATAACTAGCGTGGAGGTGAACATTCATGGCAAAAAATCGCAACAAAAACAACCAGGCAGAGGAGTTTGCTCAAGAACAGGATTTTGAACAAACTCGTCAAGACCAACAAAACAACAAAAAACCACAAAACCAACAACAAAACAAAAACAACAACAAATAAGAAACAGCGATTGAGTGCTACTGGTATAGACATTTTTGTCTATACCTTTATTTTTTGCGCCAGTTCCTTATCAATGGATAACACATCAAGAATAATTATTGATTTTAATAGTAAAATGAGCCGTTCCTCAATATAATATATAAAGAGTGTGTTATTTCCTACAAGTTTTCAGAAACATTGATATAATAGACGTGAGTATATAGGAAAGTGAAAAGGTGGGGCTAAAAAATGACGGTACCGAAAGAAGGAGAAACCATACAAATACATAGTTATAAACATAATGGAAGCATCCACCGGGTTTGGCACGAAACGATGGTATTAAAAGGAACGAAAAATATTATTATCGGAGCAAATGACAGAACTCTTGTTACAGAAGCGGATGGTCGAACTTGGCTTACAAGAGAGCCTTCCATATGTTATTTTCATGCGGAACACTGGTTCAATATCATCTGCATGTTGCGGGAAGACGGGGTTTATTATTATTGTAATATGAGTTCCCCTTTTGTCTTTGACAATAACGCGATCAAATATATCGATTACGACCTGGATCTCAAAGTGTTCCCTGACAAGACCTATACATTGCTGGATGAAGATGAATATGAACAACATAAAGCGGAAATGGGCTATCCGGATGTGATCGATAAAATATTAAAGCGCAATGTCACTAAACTCCTGAGCTGGGTGAAGCAGAAAAAAGGTCCCTTTGCCCAGGACTTTATAGAAGTATGGACAAACCGGTATTTATTTTACAAAGACATGCAATCCAATAATAAATAGCTTTTCGGCGTCTCATGTGGGAAGAGACGTCTTTTTTATTGTGGTAAAATAGAATTCGTTATGTCAAACTTGGAAAAATAAAAGGAAAATTGACACTCCATGTGTAGCAGTAAGGATGTGATCGCTTTTGGACAGTATTCGAAGATATATGCGTTTTGTCAAGCCCTACTACTGGGAAATCATTTTGACCCTGATCATAGGGGTCATCAAATTTGGCATCCCGTTGTTCATTCCATTCTTAACGAAAATTGTCATCGATGATATTCTGTTAAATACTGAATTGACGGATGCCGAACGCATCAAGCAATTGACTTATTGGCTTGGCGGAGCCCTCGTCATCTTCTTCATCATCCGGCCACCGGTGGAATATTATCGGCAATATTTCGCCCAACATGTCAGCAATAAGGTGCTGTATGACATTCGGAAAGAACTTTATGTGCACTTGCAAAAGTTGAGTTTGAAATTTTATTCCAATCATCGGGCAGGGGATATCATTTCCCGCTTCATCAATGATGTTGAAGCGACGAAAAACTTTGTGATGATTGGGCTGATGAATTTATGGCTTGATATGACAACGATTTTGATCGTCATAGGAATCATGCTGACGATGGATTGGAAATTGACGATCGTTGCGGTGATTTCCCTTCCGTTATTCGCAATCAGTGTAAAGTATTTCTTTGGAAGACTGAGGGCGTTGACAAGAATCCGTTCCCAGGCGCTGGCGAATTTGCAAAGCTATTTGCATGAACGGGTGAGCGGCATCAGCATTGTAAAAAGCTTTGCTCTTGAGGAACACGAACAAAAGATTTTTGACAAGGAAAATGGCGAGTTTTTGGACAAATCTCTGGACCATACAAGATGGAATGCAAAATCCTTCGCGGTAGTCAACACGATTACGGATATCGCCCCTCTGTTGGTCATCGGCTTTGCTTCCTACCTGATCATTCAGGGGCAATTATCCGTCGGTGAAATGGCGGCATTTATGGGATATATCGAGAGGCTTTATTCACCGTTAAGAAGATTGATGAACTCTTCAACGACCCTTACCCAATCCATCGCTTCAATGGACAGGATGTTCAGTTTGATGGATGAAGAGTACGATGTCCAAAATAAACCGAATGCTCTTCCATTGCCGCCGGTTACAGGGAAAGTGGAATTCCAGAACGTCCAATTCAAATACGAAGAAGAGGGGCAACCGGTATTAAAAAGCATCAACTTTACCATCCAGCCTGGGGAAACCGCCGCATTTGTCGGAATGAGCGGTGGAGGGAAATCGACGATAGTCAGCCTCATACCGCGCTTTTATGATGTAACATCCGGTTCTGTAAAAATTGATGGCAAAGATGTGCGGGAGGTGGACATCAAGACCCTCCGTTCGCAGATCGGCATTGTGTTGCAGGACAATATTTTATTCAGCGATTCCGTGAAGCAAAACATTTTAATGGGAAAACCGGATGCGACGGATGAAGAAGTCATTGCGGCGGCAAAAGCGGCGAATGCCCATGACTTTATCATGTCGCTGCCGAATGGATATGACACCAAAGTGGGAGAGCGGGGAGTCAAGCTGTCAGGCGGCCAGAAACAGCGTATCGCCATCGCAAGGGTGTTTTTGAAAAATCCTCCAATCTTGGTGCTGGATGAAGCAACCTCCGCCCTCGATTTGGAAAGCGAAGCGTTGATCCAGGAATCGTTGGAACGTTTGGCGAGTGACCGAACAACCATCATCATTGCCCATCGCCTATCGACCATTACTCATGCCGATAAAATTTTTGTCATTGACCATGGTGAAGTGGCAGAAGAAGGCAATCATGAGTCTTTGATGGCGAAAAAAGGAATATATCACGACCTATTTCAAATTCAAAATTTGGATTAAAAAGAGGAGCCAGGTGCAAAAAATTGCCTGGCTCTTTTATTGTTATGTTCCAAAAATTTTTATTTTTTCTATCTTTTCCATATATTTAATGTTAAAATAAAACTTTCTAAAGATTCTATAAAATGAATAATTCAAAATTTTCTGTATTAAAAACAGATATTGCTAGGTTAGAAAGAAATGTATAAAATATTTAGTAAAATGGAAAAATTTTTAGTTTAGAGAATTTTTTCTCATATCTTCCATTTGTTTATTACTATATATTATTTTTTGAAAATCTATGAATCTATTCATTGTATTTGAAGGTTAGAAAAATCAATAAATCAATAGAATCGCTTCCCACGTTTTACTGTTTTTTAAAATATTATTTCAGAAAATTCTAATTTCTAAAACGAAATCGGCAGATTCTTGCATATGAATCCGATAAATAGATGAGGTGAATACATGGAGAGAAAAGTGCTGCTAGAAGTGAAGGATTTGGAAACAACATTTTTTACAAATGACGGAAAAGTTCCCGCGGTTGATCATATAGATTTTAAAGTCTATGAAGGCGAAATATTGGCAATTGTAGGTGAATCCGGTTGCGGGAAGAGCGTTACCTCTTTATCGATCATGGGGCTGGTTCCAAACCCTCCCGGAAAAATAACATCAGGTGAAATATTGCTGGAAGGCAGGGATTTGACGAAGCTTCCGGAAAAGGAGATGCGGAAGATTCGCGGAAAGGATATCGCGATGATTTTCCAGGAGCCGATGACTTCTTTGAACCCTTTGTTCACAATTGGGAACCAATTGGTTGAGGCGATTCGGATCCATCATCGGGATTGGGGCAAAAAGAAAGCCGAAAGCCATGCCATCGAAATGATGAAACTTGTCGGACTTCCCCGCGCGGAAGAATTGATGAAGGAATATCCCCATCAATTATCCGGCGGTATGAGACAGAGGGTGATGATTGCGATGGCTTTGTCTTGCAATCCGAAATTACTGATTGCCGATGAACCGACAACCGCATTGGATGTAACGATTCAAGCGCAAATTATGAAACTGATGCAAGATTTGAATAAAAAATTCAATTCCGCTGTTCTTCTGATCACCCATGATTTAGGTGTCGTGGCGGAAATCTGCGAAAGGGTGGTTGTCATGTACAGCGGGCAAATCGTGGAAGAAGCATCGGTGATGGAAATCTTTAAAAATCCAAGCCATCCATATACAAAAGGACTTATTCAATCCGTGCCGGATATGCGGGTGAAGAAGGAAACATTATATTCGATCCCGGGTTCCGTTCCAAAGCCTGGTTCCATCAAAACCGGATGCAGATTTGCCCCAAGATGTGAATTTGCAACGGATCGGTGCTTCAATGAAAATCCTCCGATATATGAAGTTTCAGCAGGTCATAAGGCAAGATGTTTCTTATTGGAGAAAGAGGAGGGGACTGTTCTTGAAGAACACACTGTTAAAAGTTGAACAATTAAAAAAACATTTTCCGAAACACAAAAAAGCGTTTTCCAAAACAACAGAAGTGGTAAAGGCCGTTGATGGCGTTTCTTTTGAAGTGTTTGAAGGAGAGACGCTCGGAATCGTTGGGGAATCAGGCTGCGGAAAGTCCACTACCGGAAGAATGATTATGCGCTTGCTTGAACCGACTGATGGAAAAATTTATTTTAACGGGATTGAACTGACATCCTTGTCAAAAAGTGAAATGCGGAAAGCCAGAAGGGATTTGCAAATGGTGTTTCAAGATCCGTACGCTTCATTGAATCCGAGGCATACGGTCGAAAAAATCCTGGAGGAACCATTGATTGTCCATGGAATTGGAAATTCAAAAGAAAGAAAAGAAATGGTGAAAGAGTTTCTCCAAATTGTCGGTTTAAATACTTACCACGCGAAAAGATATCCCCATCAATTCAGCGGAGGTCAAAGACAGCGCATCGGCATCGCAAGGGCGTTGATGACCAATCCCAAATTGATCATAGCGGATGAACCGGTATCGGCATTGGACGTATCGATTCAGGCGCAAGTCCTCAATCTGATGCAGCGGCTGCAGGAAGATTTGAAACTGACATACATCTTCATTGCCCATGATTTGGGGGTTGTACGGCACATCAGCGATCGGGTTGGAGTCATGTATTTGGGAAGATTGGTGGAATTGGCGGATTGCGATTCCCTCTATGAGGAACCGTTGCATCCATATACGAAAGTGCTGCTTTCTTCCGTTCCAGTTCCTGACCCTACATATAAAAAAGAGGAAGTCTTGATCAAAGGGGATATTTCCGAATCTGTACCGAAAAACGGTTGTTTATTCCATCCGCGATGTCCTTTTGCCACGGAAGCATGCAAAACAATCGTTCCGGAATTGAAAGAAGTGAAACCGGGTCATTCTGTTGCGTGCCATCTTTTTGATGAAGCGCAGCAATGACATAAATGAACATCAAAAAATAGGAGGGGTTTTATGTTGAAAAAACTTTGGCCTGCAGCATTGCTTTTATTGCTGCTTGTTCTGGCTGCCTGTGGCGGAAATGACGATCAGGCAGGCAACGACGAAGGGGATCAAAAGTCAAATGTTCCTCAAGTATTAGTGTTTGGCCGCGGCGGAGATTCAGTATCTCTTGACCCAGCCATCGTGACTGACGGGGAATCTGCAAAAGTAACAATCAACTTATTCGAAACATTGGTAAATTTCGGTGAGCAAGATACAACCATTCAACCGGGGCTTGCTGAAAGTTGGGAAGTAAGCGATGATGGTTTGACTTATACGTTTAAATTGCGCGAAGGCGTAAAATTCCATGATGGAACAGATTTCAATGCGGAAGCGGTAGTGAAGAACTTCGAGCGTTGGAAAGCCGGCGCATCCGAAAAGTTCTACTACTACCATTCCATGTTCAAAGCTGAAGGCGAAGATATCATCAGCGAAGTAATCGCCGAAGATGACCATACAGTGGTATTCAAATTATCAAGACCGCAAGCACCATTCTTGAAAAACTTGGCGATGTTCCCGTTTGGTATCGCTTCGCCGGCTGCGTTGGAAAAATATGGTGAAAGTTTTGGGGATAATCCGGTAGGTACAGGTCCGTTCAAATTTGTTGAGTGGAAACGCAATGATTCCATTACCCTTGAAAAATTCGCGGATTATTGGCAAGAAGGATTGCCAAAATTGGATAAAGTGATTTTCCGCGCGATTCCTGACAACTCGGCGCGCTTAAATGCATTAGTTGCCGGAGATATCGACTTGGCGGATGGCATCAACCCATCTGATGCAAAATCTGTTGAATCCAATGGAGATTTACAATTGATTGAACGTCCGTCCATGAACGTCGGTTACTTAGGTCTGACAGTGACGCGTCCGCCATTTGACAATAAATTGGTTCGTCAGGCTGTGAACCATGCGATTGATAAAAAAGCGATTGTCGATGCATTCTTCTTAGGAAGAGCCGAAGTGGCTGTAAACCCTATGCCGTCATCCATCAGCGGTTATAACGACGAAATCCAAGATTACGAATACAATCCGGAAAAAGCAAAAGAACTTCTTGCTCAAGCCGGATATGATGGCACACCAATTGAACTTTGGGCAATGCCGGTTCCACGTCCATATATGCCGGATGGCCGAAAAGTTGCGGAAGCCATTCAGAAAAACTTGCAAGATGTAGGTATTCCATCTGAAATCAAAACAGCGGAATGGGCTACTTACTTGGAAATGGCGAATAATGGTGAATTTGACGCCTTCTTGTTAGGTTGGACAGGCGACAACGGAGATGCGGACAACTTCTTATACACATTGCTTGATAAAGACACAATCGGAAGCAACAACTATACTTACTATTCCAACGAAGAAGTCCACAAATTGCTTGTACAAGCCCAATCTGAAGTGGACGAAGAAAAACGCAATGAATTATACAAAAAAGCGCAAGAGTTAATCAAAGAAGATGCGCCTTGGGTACCACTTGCACACTCAACTCCGCTGCTTGCCGCGAAGAAAGGTGTAACAAATTATAAACCTCATCCAACAGGTTCAGAAGTACTATCTAAAGTGGAAATGAAATAATTTCAAGCGAGGCACTCATGCGAGTTAGTATGAGTGCCAAGCATTTATACCATTCGTAGAGGGGGGAAGAAGATGCTTCATTACATAGGGCGAAGATTATTGCAGCTAATCCCTGTGCTTTTAGGAATGACCTTCATCGTATTTTTGATTATTCGTGCAATCCCTGGGGATCCGGCCCAAGTGATTTTAGGACAACAGGCAAACAAAGAAACAGTCGAAGCATTGAGAGAAAGTTTGGGGCTGAATAACCCGTGGTATGTTCAGTATTTCGATTATTTGAAAGGATTGCTTACAGGCGATTTAGGAGTATCCCTCCGAACAAACCAGCCAATCTCTTCCGAAATATGGCCTTATCTTGCCGCAACTTTTGAGTTGGCATTTTTTGCGATGTTTATCGCCGTTGTCATTGGAATGAATGCGGGCATTATTTCAGCCTGGTTCCAAAATACCTGGTTTGACTATTTAGCGATGGTTCTTGCGTTGATCGGTGTATCCATTCCGGTGTTTTGGCTTGGTTTGCTGGAACAATGGATGTTCAGTATCAATTTAGGATGGTTTCCGACTTCCGGACGGGAAGAAGTGCGTGATCCCATCACGGCGATTACCCATTTTTATTTGATTGATACATTGATTCAAGGCAGATTTGACCAATTCGGAACAGTCGTCAAGCATCTGTTCCTGCCGGGATTGGCCCTTGCCACAATTCCGATGGCGATTATTGCGCGTATGACCCGTTCTTCCATGCTTGAAGTGATGCGTTCAGACTATATACGCACTGCCCGGGCAAAGGGGCAGAAAATGTTTGTTGTCGTTTATAAGCATGCTTTAAAAAATGCAATTATTCCAATTTTAACAGTCATCGGTTTGCAAACAGGTTTGCTTTTAGGAGGAGCGATCCTGACGGAGACAATCTTCAGCTGGCCGGGAATTGGTCGCTACATTTATGAAGCCATTGGATTCAGGGACTATCCGGTCATTCAATCGGGCATTTTGGTGGTGGCATTCTTATTCGTCATGATTAACTTCATTGTCGATATCCTATATTCAGTCATCGATAAGCGGATCAAGTACAGCTAGAAGGAGGGAAAATAATGGCAGAAGTAGCAACAAAACAAATGGAAGTAATTGAGGATAAAGTGTCGTCTCCTTGGAAAGAAGCTTTGCGCACTTTTCTGCGAAGCAAATCGGCTGTAGCGGGAACCATCATCGTTTTATTGTTCATACTGGTTGCCCTTTTTGCTCCCGTAATTGCGCCTGAAGGGATCAACGAGCAAAAATTGGGAGATCCAAGTACGCATTTAGTACCTCCTTCAAGTGAATTTTGGTTCGGAACAGATGAATTTGGAAGGGACATCTTTTCGCGGGTTGTATGGGGGGCGCAAATTTCTTTGACGGTCGGTTTCGGTGCGGTTGTTTTATCCGCGATTCTGGGAAGTTTCCTTGGAATCATAGCCGGTTATTATGGCCGTTGGGTGGATACGATCATTTCAAGATTCTTTGATATTTTGCTTGCATTCCCAAGCATCCTGCTTGCAATCGCGATTGTTTCCATTTTGGGAAGTTCATTGCAAAATGCATTAATTGCAATTGCAATCGTCAATGTGCCAAACTTTGGGAGATTGATCCGTTCCAAAGTGTTGAGTGTAAAAGAAGAGGAGTATATTACAGCAGCCAAAGCCATTGGAATGAAGGATTCCAGAATATTGCTTCGGCATGTGCTGCCCAACTCTTTTGCACCGGTCATCGTTCAAGGTACATTAGCGATTGCGACTGCAATTATTGAAGCGGCGGCCCTCAGCTTCCTGGGCTTAGGAGCGGAACCACCGCAACCGGAGTGGGGGAAAATGCTTGCCGATGCGAGGATTTATTTGATGAATGCACCTTGGACAATGATTTTCCCTGGACTTGCCATCATGTTGACCGTGCTCGGCTTTAACTTGATGGGTGACGGATTGAGGGATGCCCTCGATCCGAAAATGAAAAACTAAGGTTTGGATGTTTATTCAAACAAATCCGTAGACAAATACCGTTCACCAGTATCAGGTGCAAGACACAACACATTGGCCGTTTTCGGCAAGTCTTTGGCGATTTGGATGGCAAAGTAGGCGGAGCTTGCACCGGATGCACCTACCAGGATGCCTTCTTCACGGGCGAGGCGTCTTGCGGTGTTTTGGGCATCTTCATCTTTAATATGAAGTATTTTATCGTAAATGTCAGTGTTTAATATTTTTGGAATGAACCCTGGGCCTGTCCCGGGGATTTTATGTGGTCCTGGCTGGCCGCCTGCAAGCACCGGGGATCCGGCCGGTTCGACGACATAAATTTTCAAATCCGGCAACACCTTTTTCAGCTCTTCCCCTGTACCTGTAATCGTGCCACCTGTTCCCGCGGTTAAGACGAAAGCATCCAATTTGTCGCCAAATGCCTTCAAGATTTCAACAGCGGTTGTATTTCTGTGGGCATCTGAATTGGCTTCGTTTTCAAATTGCAAAGGTATAAAGGAATCGGGGATCTTTTCCGCGATCCGATAAGCTTCATCGATGGCCCCTTGCATCCGCAACCGACTCGGTGTCAAATGCACTTCCGCGCCATAAGCCCGCATCAGTTGAATACGTTCTTTCGTTGCGTTATCAGGCATTGTAATGATGCATCGGTAGCCTTTTACAGCACATACCATGGCAAGGCCGATGCCGGTATTCCCGGATGTCGGTTCAATGACGGTACTTTTCCCGGGAATTAATTTTCCTTCCTGTTCCGCGCGGAGAATCATGTTGTGGGCAGCGCGGTCTTTCACGCTTCCCCCGGGATTGAAGGATTCCAGCTTCATATATACGTTTGCCCCTTCAGGAGAAGGCAATCTATTTAATTTCACGATGGGTGTATTGCCTATAAGTTCTGCAACAGAATGATATAATTTCATGATAAACTTCCTTTCAAAGTGTTTTCATTGTTCATTTAAACGAAGGCGGGCAGCTTCCCCAAGCATCCGGTTTATAGGAGTCTTGGATAAGCGCCCGCAATTTTTTGTTTTCATCACTTCATTTCAGCAAGTCAGGTTTGCAAGTCCGGAGTTAATAGGTATTGCCGAATACCGGATGTGCAACAATCAATAAAATTGTTCTTCCAAGTCTTCGTTGAGGTCTTTGCCATGAAAGTTTTGGAATGAGACGATCAATGTGTCGAGATGCTCCAGATTTTCCTCATAATCAAGAATTCTCGAAAAAATATAGAACAAATGGTAGCTTGAAAATTCTTCTTCGCCTTCCCGCTGCTTCTCGATGGCGATTTGTTCGATTAACCGCTCCATCACTTCCGAGCGGTTTAAATGTTTTTTATCCACCGTCCATTTGGAATGTTCCGGCCGAAGTTTCCCCGTATATTTCAACAATAGCTGTTCATGATACGTGAGCAAAAAATCAAGCCTCTCTTGAAGCATCGTTCTAAAGGTGGCAGGCAGATGGGCGATTTCATTTTCATGTTTATGAAGCCTCACCAACAGCTCGAAGCTTTTTTTCGTTGTGGTGATCATTTGGCGATACACAACGAGTTTGCGCATCTGGCTATGGCGCTTCTTTTTGCTGTATTGCCTCTCTTCCTTATATAAAACATACATTGATTCAATCTCGGAAAGCCGCTTTTGAAATTTGTTCAAAGCGTTTTTCATCGATACATGCTCAGATGCTCCCCGAATGGCCAATCTCGTCCATCGGATAATATCATCCTGAAGCGATTGGATTTGCTTGAATAACTTAACCTCATACCGCGGCGGCAGGAAAACCATATTCACAATAAACGCCGCGAATACCCCGACCATGACCGTGGCAAATCGGATGACGCTGAATTCCAAAAAGTTGCCGCTTTCATATACCATGATGGCCACAAGGGTCACGAGGGCCAAAGAAAGGGATGAATTCAATTTCAATTTCAGCATGATTCCGATGACAATAATGGCTGCAATCCCGATGGCGACAATATGGTGGCCGAAAAATATCCCGAATAAAATGGCAATAACCGCTCCAATCAGGTTCCCCTGCACTTGTTCCACAATCGTCAAATAAGAACGATAGATGGAGGGCTGAATGGCAAAGATGGCAGCGATTCCGGCGAAAACGGGTGATGGAAGCTTCAAAAGCTCCGCCAAAAATAATGCAAAAACGATTGCGACTCCTGTTTTTAATACTCGGGCGCCTAACTGCATAACGAAGCCCCCACTTTACAATTTATTTGAAACTCAATATTCAGTAAGCCGTCCAAATGATTCAACAACACAATTCTCATCTATGAAAAAGTCCCCCAAGAAAAATGTATAGACAATATTGAAGCCTAGGAAAGGGTTGGCATGGAATTCCTTCATGCCTTCCTGAATCCCTCACAAGTTCAAATAGAAAGGAGTCCGGAATCCCACATGGTTATGTCATTTCAATTGTGAAAATGCGTAATCCACCGCATCGATTGTTTCAAGAATATCTTGTTCCTTGTGTTCCGTTGTCAAGAACCAGGCTTCGAATTTGGAAGGAGCCAAGTTGATTCCTCTTGAAAGCATCAATTTAAAGAAGCGGCCAAACATTTCGCCGTCGGATTGTTCCGCTTGTTTATAATTTTCCACTTTTTGATCGGTAAAGTACACAGTAAGGGCACCTTTGATGCGATTTACCGTGATTGTAATGCCATGTTTTTCTGCGGCATCCAAAATGCCTTTTTCAAGCATGGCACCTAACCGGTCCATTTCTTCATATACCCCCGGTGTTTGCAGCACTTCCAAGCAAGCAATACCCGCAAGCATGGATGCAGGGTTGCCGGCCATTGTTCCCGCTTGATAGGCTGGACCTAATGGTGCGACGGTATCCATGATTTCTTTGCGGCCGCCATAAGCGCCAATTGGAAGACCACCGCCGATAATTTTCCCCATTGCCGTCAAATCCGGTGTAAAACCAAGCATATTTTGCGCTCCACCATAATGGAAACGGAATCCGGTGATCACTTCATCATATATCACAAGGGCTCCGTATTCTTTGGCCACTTTATGAATATATTCCAAAAAGCCCGGTTTAGGCATGACCATACCGAAGTTTCCGACGATCGGCTCCACCAAGATGGCTGCCACTTCTTCCCCCCATTTGTCCATTGCGAGTTGCAAGTGTTCTGTGTCGTTGTAAGGAACCGTAATCACTTCTGTTGCCACGGTTTGAGGAACACCGGCTGAGTCAGGTGAACCGAGGGTGGCCGGACCGGATCCTGCTGCAACCAATACTTGGTCGAAATGTCCATGATAGCAGCCTTCAAATTTGATGATTTTTGTCCGTCCCGTATAGGCGCGGGCTACGCGGACCGTCGTCATCACCGCTTCTGTGCCTGAGTTGGTAAAACGCACTTTATCCAACGATGGAATCGCATCTTTCAACATTTTAGCAAATTTTACTTCGTGCTCGGTTGGAGTTCCGAAAAGCACGCCTGTGTCAGCCGCAAGTTTGATGGCTTCCGCAATGTGCGGATGGCCGAATCCTGTAATGATTGGTCCATATCCTGCCAAATAGTCGATGTAACGGTTGCCGTCCACATCCCAAAAATATGGGCCTTTTCCTTTTGCCATCACAACTGGTGCGCCACCGCCAACCGCTTTATAGGAGCGGGAAGGGCTGTTCACCCCACCCACGATATGTTTTAGCGCTTCTTGATAAATTTCTTCAGATTTTGTGTGAATCATTGTATTGCCTCCATTTTATAATTTCAATTTTATTTTAGCCTTCTTTGGCATATTACGCCAAAGAATTTGAAACATTTTCCCTGGTTCGGTAGGATAGACGAAAAGGAGGAATTTTCATGAGCGAATCTTTAGTGAATAAAAAAGCGCCGGAATTTACTCTTATGAATGAAAAAGGGGAACCGGTCAGCCTCAGTGATTTTATAGGAAAGAAAATTGTTCTTTACTTTTATCCAAAAGATATGACGCCAGGGTGCACAACGGAAGCCTGTGATTTCCGCGACCATTATGAGTCTTTCGCGGACCTGAACGCGGTCATTTTGGGGGTAAGTACAGATTCGGCGGAAAGGCACCAAAAATTTATTGAAAAATACGATTTGCCCTTCTCCTTATTGGTTGATGAGAATCATGAAGTATGCGAAAAATACGGCGTTTGGGTGTTGAAGAAAAATTATGGCAAAGAATACATGGGGATTGAACGTTCAACATTTCTGATTGATGAAAATGGGGTTGTCATCAAGGAATGGAGAAAAGTCCGCGTGAAAAATCATATTGAAGAAGTATTGAATTATTTGAGGGAAATCGAAGGGGAGTAAGAGATATGAGAGTTTATTTCACTTTTGATCCAAGACCGGATTTGAAAGATTCATTGGTAAAAGATTTTCCGGAAGTTGACTTCGTTTTTCATAAAAAAATTGATGAGGAAGAATTGGCGAAAGCGGAAGTGCTTGTGACTTACGGGGAAGATTTGGATGATGAAAAAATCAAGATTGCCCAAAAAATGGAATGGATTTTTGTCGCTTCCGCCGGGATTGAAAAAATGCCGCACCGGGCCATTGCCGAACGGGGCATTGTCGTTTCCAATGTGCGCGGCATACATAAAAAACCGATGGCGGAATCGATTCTTGCACATCTTCTTTCCATTAAAAGGGCGCTGCCATTCATTTATAAAAATCAGCAAGAAAGAATTTGGAGCCAGAAGACCAAATTGTACGAATTAAATGGTTCAACCGCCCTGATTTTAGGTCCGGGGGCTATTGGCGGAGAAGTGGGGCGCATGCTTCAGGCGTTTGATGTCTATACGATCGGACTCAACCGCAACGGGGAAAGTGCGCCTTATATGAACGAAACACATACAATCGATAAGTTGAAAGACCTGTTGCCGAAAGCGGATATCGTCATCTCCATTCTGCCAAGCACAAATGAAACAAGATATTTGTTGACTTATGAAGACTTCACATTAATGAAAGACAGTTGCATCTTTATGAATTTCGGCCGTGGAGATTTGGTCAGAACGGAAGATTTGATCAAAGCGTTGGAGGAAAAGCAAATTTTCCATGCGGTGTTGGATGTGTATGAAGAAGAGCCGCTGCCAAGGGACAGCAAGCTTTGGGAAATGGATAACGTAACGATTTCTCCGCATATTTCAAGCCGTTCTTCCAGATATTTGGAGCGCAGTTTTGAAATATTCAAACCGAGCTTAAGAAAATGGATGAACGGCGAACGGGATATCGAAAACAAGATGGACATATTGAGGGGATATTAAATTTTTTATAGAAAAATTGTACGTTTTCATAGTGATTATTTTTTATCAGGAAGTATATTGAATATAGGACTATTTTTTGAGAAAATTATGTTATTGTATGTGATTTCAGCATGTTTAAAAGTTGACGATATCCAAATATTCAGTTACACTAATTATAACAATTATTAATTAATAATTCTTGAAAAGAGGTGCATGACGATGTCTGAATTGCAGTTGAAAAATGCTCTAGACACGTTAAAGGCAACGGGCGTAAGAATTACTCCACAACGTCATGCTATACTGGAATATTTGATCAATTCAATGACGCATCCAACTGCCGATGAGATATATAAATCATTAGAAGGTAAATTTCCAAACATGAGTGTTGCGACTGTATACAACAACTTGCGCGTATTCCGCGAGGCCGGTTTGGTCAAGGAATTGACATACGGCGATGCAGCAAGCCGTTTTGATTTCGTAACAAATGATCATTACCATATGATTTGTGAAAGCTGCGGGAAAATCACCGACTTCCACTATCCGGCGTTAAAAGAAGTCGAACAATTTGCATCTCATGTTACTGGATATAAAGTTAATTCTCACCGCCTTGAAGTTTATGGAACTTGCCCTGACTGTCTAGAACAAAAAAATAAGCAAGTGCTGTAAAAAGAATCCTAGTAACTTTGGTTGCTAGGTTTTTTAAATGTCTTGATTGAGGGGCCAATCTCATAGCCTTTGGTACTCGGGAAGATTACAAATCGAAACCTATTTGATATGGAATATGGGACTTTAAACTCTTGGGCATTCTTTTCAAACCCATAAAATAAAATGAGTAGGAATACATTTTCCTACTCATATTTTATGGTTATTTTTTCGATTTTCTATTGTATTCTTCGTTGAATTCTTTGCCTTCCAGTGCCGGATCCAAAGTCAACGGTTCATTGCAATGCATGCAAATATCCACGCGTCCCAGCATTTTCGTCTCTTTGCCGCAGCCTGGACAGACAACTTTCACTGCCCGGGTGGATAACATTCCTATCCAAAGGTATACGACTGTGCTGGCGATGATGCATAATAAACCCAAACACATAAAAATAAGCACTAACACGACGTTATTTTTGAAAAACACGGCACCGTACATGACGATAAATCCGACGAAAATGAGTGCAAGTGCGAAGGAACGTATTTTATTGATTTTGCTTGAATATCTTTTTTTCATCAGAGTGCCCTCCTAATCTTGATTCTAATATAACATAGCTGAGAACAATGTAGAAATAGAAAGAAAAAAAGAAGGATTCTTATTCTTGATGTCGAAAGAAATTAACGTAATCGCTATATAGGAGGACTATTCATGGACTATATTCTGCGTTCAATTTATCAAGAACGTGCCAGTCAACCTGAAACCTTGGGAGTAATTCTTGTCAATAAACGGGAAGATCAAATCAACTTGACAGATACATTTGATACGATCCTATTAATCATTGTTAAAGAGGCCCAGTTACCTATTTTTACAAAGCACTATTGCTATGAAAACCATAAAGTCGCTATGCATGTCATTACAGAACAATTGTTGAACAAGTGGATATATATAGGAAAAAACCGGCGAATTGTAGATTGGGTTTTTCATGGGAAAGTGATGTTTGAACGGAATGAATACTTGAGTAATTTAAAAATGGAATTGGAGGATTTTTCTTATTACGGGAGAAAGATCAAAGCCGGCATCCAATTTGCGAAATTATTGAGAAGCTACACTGAAGGGAAGGAATTTTTTCAGCGCGGTGACCATTTGGATGCGTATCATCATGTGGTGAAGTCCCTTCAATATTTGGCCAGATTATCAATTATCGAAAATGGCTTATATCCGGAAGTGACTGTCTGGTCACAGGTGAAAAAATTGGAACCTTCTGTTTATAAATTGTATGAAGAGCTGGTGACAAGCAGAGAATCGATTGAAAAGCGATTGGAGTTATTGTTTTTGGCAATCGAGTTTTCCATGAATTCCAAAGTTCAATCTTGCTCGGAACACATTATGGAAATCATGCAATCAAAGGAACTTTGGACAATTCAAGATTTGCATAATCATCAAGAACTTAAATTTTATTCGGTAGAATTGGAGCTTTTCATTGAATTTTTAATTGAAAAAGGATATATTATTGTTGAGAGAATTCATTCCAAAAATGAATCTATCGATCATCGCCTTTATAGAATCAATGATACTTTAAAATAATATTTTTTGATTGAAATAAGAAATTTTCGAGGTTAAATAGTTTTATTTTTCCTCGAAATTTTTTCGCTAAAAGTATTGACATTCTATAATTGATCGTTGTATTATAATTACCGTCGCTAAACGATAAAAGTTATAGTTAAATAGCAACTTGATAAAAAAGTTGTTGACACAAAAAAACAGATATGTTAAATTATAAAAGTCGCTGTTAAAAAAGCGGTAAAGAACGAACCTTGAAAACTGAACAACAGACGCGCAAATTTTAGTTCGTAACCCTCGTTACAGAACTAAATTTGAACAATATTTTTGAGCTAATCAACTTTTCTTTTATGGAGAGTTTGATCCTGGCTCAGGACGAACGCTGGCGGCGTGCCTAATACATGCAAGTCGAGCGGACCAATTAGAAAGCTTGCTTTTTAATTGGTTAGCGGCGGACGGGTGAGTAACACGTGGGTAACCTGCCCTATAGACCGGGATAACTCGCGGAAACGCGTGCTAATACCGGATAACACACCGAAGCGCATGCTTCGGGGTTGAAAGATGGTTCTGCTATCACTATAGGATGGGCCCGCGGCGCATTAGCTAGTTGGTGGGGTAACGGCCTACCAAGGCGACGATGCGTAGCCGACCTGAGAGGGTGATCGGCCACACTGGGACTGAGACACGGCCCAGACTCCTACGGGAGGCAGCAGTAGGGAATCTTCCACAATGGGCGAAAGCCTGATGGAGCAACGCCGCGTGAGCGAAGAAGGTCTTCGGATCGTAAAGCTCTGTTGTAAGGGAAGAACAAGCGCAGCAGTCACTGGCTGCGCCCTGACGGTACCTTACTAGAAAGCCACGGCTAACTACGTGCCAGCAGCCGCGGTAATACGTAGGTGGCAAGCGTTGTCCGGAATTATTGGGCGTAAAGCGCGCGCAGGCGGTCTCTTAAGTCTGATGTGAAAGCCCCCGGCTCAACCGGGGAGGGTCATTGGAAACTGGGAGACTTGAGTGCAGGAGAGGGAAGTGGAATTCCATGTGTAGCGGTGAAATGCGTAGAGATATGGAGGAACACCAGTGGCGAAGGCGGCTTCCTGGCCTGTAACTGACGCTGAGGCGCGAAAGCGTGGGGAGCAAACAGGATTAGATACCCTGGTAGTCCACGCCGTAAACGATGAGTGCTAGGTGTTAGGGGGTTTCCGCCCCTTAGTGCTGCAGCTAACGCATTAAGCACTCCGCCTGGGGAGTACGGTCGCAAGACTGAAACTCAAAGGAATTGACGGGGGCCCGCACAAGCGGTGGAGCATGTGGTTTAATTCGAAGCAACGCGAAGAACCTTACCAGGTCTTGACATCCCGCTGACCGCCATGGAGACATGGCCTTCCCTTCGGGGACAGCGGTGACAGGTGGTGCATGGTTGTCGTCAGCTCGTGTCGTGAGATGTTGGGTTAAGTCCCGCAACGAGCGCAACCCTTGTCCTTAGTTGCCATCATTCAGTTGGGCACTCTAAGGAGACTGCCGTACAAATACGGAGGAAGGTGGGGATGACGTCAAATCATCATGCCCCTTATGACCTGGGCTACACACGTGCTACAATGGGTGGTACAAAGGGCAGCGAACCCGCGAGGGGGAGCGAATCCCAAAAAGCCACTCTCAGTTCGGATTGCAGGCTGCAACTCGCCTGCATGAAGCCGGAATCGCTAGTAATCGCGGATCAGCATGCCGCGGTGAATACGTTCCCGGGCCTTGTACACACCGCCCGTCACACCACGAGAGTCTGTAACACCCGAAGTCGGTGAGGTAACCCTCCGGGAGCCAGCCGCCGAAGGTGGGACAGATGATTGGGGTGAAGTCGTAACAAGGTAGCCGTATCGGAAGGTGCGGCTGGATCACCTCCTTTCTAAGGATTATAAAACGGAAAGCGCGTTTTGTTGTTCAGTTTTGAGGGTTCATTCCCTCGAAGTTAACGATAGGATGGGCCTATAGCTCAGCTGGTTAGAGCGCACGCCTGATAAGCGTGAGGTCGATGGTTCAAGTCCATTTAGGCCCACCATAATATAATAAAACTAAAATACGGGGCATTAGCTCAGCTGGGAGAGCGCCTGCTTTGCACGCAGGAGGTCAGCGGTTCGATCCCGCTATGCTCCACCATATATTCCGTATGACTTTCGTAGATGAAACAATCCATCTCGTGGTTATACCGGCTTTGGAATATTGCTGTTGTTCTTTGAAAACTGGATAAACGACATTGAAAGCAAGAAATTTACTGTAAGCTCTTAATTTTTAGGTTAAGTTAGTAAGGGCGCACGGTGGATGCCTTGGCACTAGGAGCCGATGAAGGACGGGACTAACACCGATATGCTTCGGGGAGCTGTAAGTAAGCTTTGATCCGGAGATTTCCGAATGGGGCAACCCACTGCTCGTAATGGAGCAGTATCTTAACGTGAATTCATAGCGTTAAGAGGGCACACCCAGGGAACTGAAACATCTAAGTACCTGGAGGAGAAGAAAGAAACATCGATTCCCTGAGTAGCGGCGAGCGAAACGGGAACAGCCCAAACCAAGAGGCTTGCCTCTTGGGGTTGTAGGACACTCTATACGGAGTTACAAAAGGATGGGTTAGACGAACCGTTCTGGAAAGGACGGCCGTAGAAGGTAACAGCCCTGTAGTCGAAAATCCATCCTCTCCAGAGTGGATCCTGAGTACGGCGGAACACGTGAAATTCCGTCGGAATCCGGGAGGACCATCTCCCAAGGCTAAATACTCCCTAGTGACCGATAGTGAACCAGTACCGTGAGGGAAAGGTGAAAAGCACCCCGGGAGGGGAGTGAAAGAGAACCTGAAACCGTGTGCCTACAAGTAGTCAGAGCCCGTTAACGGGTGATGGCGTGCCTTTTGTAGAATGAACCGGCGAGTTACGATTACGTGCAAGGTTAAGTCGAGGAGACGGAGCCGCAGCGAAAGCGAGTCTGAATAGGGCGAAAGAGTACGTGGTCGTAGACCCGAAACCAGGTGATCTACCCATGTCCAGGGTGAAGGTGAGGTAACACTCACTGGAGGCCCGAACCCACGCACGTTGAAAAGTGCGGGGATGAGGTGTGGGTAGCGGAGAAATTCCAATCGAACTTGGAGATAGCTGGTTCTCTCCGAAATAGCTTTAGGGCTAGCCTCGCGTAACGAATACTGGAGGTAGAGCACTGTTTGGACTAGGGGCCCACCTCGGGTTACCGAATTCAGACAAACTCCGAATGCCAGCTATTTAGACGCGGGAGTCAGACTACGAGTGATAAGATCCGTGGTCAAGAGGGAAACAGCCCAGACCACCAGCTAAGGTCCCAAAGTAACCGTTAAGTGGAAAAGGATGTGGCGTTGCTTAGACAACCAGGATGTTGGCTTAGAAGCAGCCATCATTTAAAGAGTGCGTAATAGCTCACTGGTCGAGTGACGCTGCGCCGAAAATGTATCGGGGCTAAACGGTTCACCGAAGCTGTGGATTCGTGCTTCGCACGAGTGGTAGGAGAGCGTTCTAAGTGCGCAGAAGTCAGACCGGAAGGACTGGTGGAGCGCTTAGAAGTGAGAATGCCGGTATGAGTAGCGAAAGATGGGTGAGAATCCCATCCACCGAATGACTAAGGTTTCCTGAGGAAGGCTCGTCCGCTCAGGGTTAGTCGGGACCTAAGCCGAGGCCGAAAGGCGTAGGCGATGGACAACAGGTTGATATTCCTGTACCACCTCCCCGCCGTTTGAGCAATGGGGGGACGCAGGAGGATAGGGAAAGCACGCCGTTGGTCGCGCGTGTCCAAGCCGCAAGGCGGGGAAGTAGGCAAATCCGCTTCCCGTAACGCCAAGCGGTGATGGGGAGCCTCTTAGGAGGCGAAGTTCCTGATTTCACACTGCCAAGAAAAGCCTCTAGCGAGGCGGGAGGTGCCCGTACCGCAAACCGACACAGGTAGTCGAGGAGAGAATCCTAAGGTGAGCGAGAGAACTCTCGTTAAGGAACTCGGCAAAATGACCCCGTAACTTCGGGAGAAGGGGTGCTCATTGGGGTGCAAGCCCCGATGAGCCGCAGTGAATAGGCCCAGGCGACTGTTTATCAAAAACACAGGTCTCTGCAAAACCGCAAGGTGACGTATAGGGGCTGACGCCTGCCCGGTGCTGGAAGGTTAAGAGGAGGAGTTAGCGCAAGCGAAGCTCCGAATTGAAGCCCCAGTAAACGGCGGCCGTAACTATAACGGTCCTAAGGTAGCGAAATTCCTTGTCGGGTAAGTTCCGACCCGCACGAAAGGCGTAACGATCTGGGCACTGTCTCAACGAGAGACTCGGTGAAATTATAGTACCTGTGAAGATGCAGGTTACCCGCGACAGGACGGAAAGACCCCGTGGAGCTTTACTGTAACCTGATATTGAATTTCGGTGCAACTTGTACAGGATAGGTAGGAGCCGTAGAAGGGGGAGCGCCAGCTTCCCTGGAGGCGCCCTTGGGATACTACCCTGGTTGTACTGAAATTCTAACCCGCAAGCCTGATCGGCTTGGGAGACAGTGTCAGGTGGACAGTTTGACTGGGGCGGTCGCCTCCCAAAAGGTAACGGAGGCGCCCAAAGGTTCCCTCAGAATGGTTGGAAATCATTCGCAGAGTGTAAAGGCATAAGGGAGCTTGACTGCGAGACCTACAAGTCGAGCAGGGTCGAAAGACGGGCTTAGTGATCCGGTGGTTCCGCATGGAAGGGCCATCGCTCAACGGATAAAAGCTACCCCGGGGATAACAGGCTTATCTCCCCCAAGAGTCCACATCGACGGGGAGGTTTGGCACCTCGATGTCGGCTCATCGCATCCTGGGGCTGTAGTCGGTCCCAAGGGTTGGGCTGTTCGCCCATTAAAGCGGTACGCGAGCTGGGTTCAGAACGTCGTGAGACAGTTCGGTCCCTATCCGTCGTGGGCGCAGGAAATTTGAGAGGAGCTGTCCTTAGTACGAGAGGACCGGGATGGACACACCGCTGGTGTACCAGTTGTCTTGCCAAAGGCACAGCTGGGTAGCTATGTGTGGACGGGATAAGTGCTGAAAGCATCTAAGCATGAAGCCCCCCTCAAGATGAGATTTCCCATTGCATAAGCAAGTAAGATCCCTCAAAGACGATGAGGTAGATAGGTCCGAGGTGGAAGCACGGTGACGTGTGGAGCTGACGGATACTAATCGATCGAGGACTTAACCAAAAGAAATGCTTTCAATGCCGTTATCCAGTTTTGAGAGAACAACCTCTCAACTACTAAAAAAATTCAAATAAAGACTTGACAAATAAATGAAATATGATATAATAATATTTGTCTTTCGGTAAGAAAACAAGCCTAGTGATGATGGCAAAGAGGTCACACCCGTTCCCATACCGAACACGGAAGTTAAGCTCTTTAGCGCCGATGGTAGTTGGGGCTTCCCCCTGCGAGAGTAGGACGTCGCTGGGCTTGAAAATAGAATCATTCCGAAGTAGCTCAGTGGTAGAGCAATCGGCTGTTAACCGATTGGTCGTAGGTTCGAATCCTACCTTCGGAGCCATGACGGAGAAGTACTCAAGAGGCTGAAGAGGCGCCCCTGCTAAGGGTGTAGGTCGGGGTAACCCGGCGCGAGGGTTCAAATCCCTCCTTCTCCGCCATTCATACATGGCCCCTTGGTCAAGTGGTTAAGACACCGCCCTTTCACGGCGGTAACACGGGTTCGAATCCCGTAGGGGTCACCAATATGGAGGATTAGCTCAGCTGGGAGAGCATCTGCCTTACAAGCAGAGGGTCGGCGGTTCGATCCCGTCATCCTCCACCATAAAAATACTTATTATCGCGGGGTAGAGCAGTCTGGTAGCTCGTCGGGCTCATAACCCGGAGGTCGCAGGTTCAAATCCTGCCCCCGCAACCAAAGAGTGGTCCCGTGGTGTAGTGGTTAACATGCCTGCCTGTCACGCAGGAGATCGCGGGTTCGAGTCCCGTCGGGACCGCCATTAAAAAATAGTGGGTCGGTAGCTCAGTCGGTAGAGCAGAGGACTGAAAATCCTCGTGTCGGCGGTTCGATTCCGCCCCAACCCACCATTTTGAAAATAAATGCCGGCGTAGCTCAACTGGTAGAGCAACTGACTTGTAATCAGTAGGTTGAGGGTTCGATTCCTTTCGCCGGCACCATACTTCCGGAGGGGTAGCGAAGTGGCTAAACGCGACGGACTGTAAATCCGTTCCCTTTGGGTTCGGCGGTTCGAATCCGCCCCCCTCCACCATCTGATATTACAGGGGCATAGTTTAATGGTAGAACAAAGGTCTCCAAAACCTTCAGTGTGGGTTCGATTCCTACTGCCCCTGCCAATGAACCAGACATGATGGCGACTGTGGCGAAGTGGTTAACGCACCGGATTGTGGCTCCGGCATTCGTGGGTTCGATTCCCATCAGTCGCCCCATAAAAACTGAAAATGGATTCGAAAATAAAAAAGGATTCCATTAGGTTTCCACCAATATAGAATATAAGGATTTTATATGATATAATTGGGGTATAGCCAAGTGGTAAGGCAACGGATTTTGATTCCGTCATGCCCAGGTTCGAATCCTGGTACCCCAGCCATCAAGTATGCGGAAGTAGTTCAGTGGTAGAACACCACCTTGCCAAGGTGGGGGTCGCGGGTTCGAGTCCCGTCTTCCGCTCCAGTGTTGGCGGCTTAGCCAAGTGGTAAGGCACGGGTCTGCAACACCCTTATCACCGGTTCGAATCCGGTAGCCGCCTCCAAATGAGACAAAAAGATAATATTACGCCGATGTGGCGGAATTGGCAGACGCGCACGACTCAAAATCGTGTTCCCAAAAGGAGTGTGGGTTCGACTCCCACCATCGGCATCCATGATTAAAGTAAGTTCCAAAAAAACGTTTCCTGATAATTTGGGAAACGTTTTTTTGTTATACGGAATAAGATTTATAGGCTCTATAATATGGTTCTTTGTCAAGTAAGCCCGAAATATAGGAGATAAATAAAAAATGCGCACCCTTCTGGTACGCACAACGAATAGCCCTACAATCCCAAGTTTTTCGGATTGAGGGCTATTTTGCTATTGCACATGATTCACGAATGGTTTTCGACCATGGTAAATAGCAATCTAATATTTTTGGCTGTTGATGGATTGGTAAACTTGGGAGTTCCGACAATACTTTCGCTAAGTATTGATAAAAATCAATGCCATTCGCTTTTGCCGTTTCAGCCAAGCTTAAACAGATGGCATTCGCATCGGCTCCCGATTCACTGACGGAAAACAGCCAATTTTTACGTCCAATGACATTTGGGCGAATCGCATTTTCAGCTGGATTGTTATCCATTTCAATGCGCCCATCATACAGAAAAGCTTTTAGACCTTCGGCGTGCTTCAATGTATACTCCGCAGCTTTGGCAAGGGCATTCTTCCCATAGAAAGGAGATTCTTCAATCCATTTGAAAAATGCCTCGACAATAGGTTTGGACTCTTTTTGTCTAGCTTTTCTCCGTTCGCTCGGCCGAAGTTTCTTAAATTTCCGTTCTAGGCGGTAAAGTCGATCACAATAATCGACACCAATCCGTCCATTTTTACTTTCGGCTTTTAACCAGTATCGACGAACATGAGCCCAGCAGTTGGCAAAATGAATATTTGGTACATCATGGTATGCAGAATATCCATCGCAGATAATCGTCCCTTTAAAGCCTTTCATAAAGTCAGTCAAAATTTCCCGACTACGGGATAAAGCACTATGGAACAGAACAATTGCCGGTCCTTGGGAAGCAACGCTACGGAACACCCAGTTGTAAGCTTTAGATTGAGCTGGCTTTCCATCTGAGCGGTTCAATACTTGGGCATAGGTTTCATCGACATGAAGAATTGATTTTTTCATGAGGGTTTCTTTCATTCGATTATATAATGGAAGAAGCCAATCTTCTGCCGTGCGAATCACCCAGTTTGATAGGTTTTTATCATTGGTTAGTAAACCATAACGATGCCATTCCTTTACTTGCCGATGTAAAGGCAAATAGAGGACAAACTTGTCATAAATCAGTTTTGCTAAGACCGTTGGTCCTGCAATACTTCGCTGAATGGCAGGTTGTGGTGCTTTACCTCGCTTGATTTGTGAGTTTTTATGTAAATCTTTTTTACAGGACCTACACTCATAAGGGGCTGTCCGAAAAGTCGATTGAATCGACCTTCGGCTCAGCCCTTTTTTCTGTTTTTAGGGTACAAAAAAATCGTCCTTTTTTATAGAATGAAATTGACCAAAAAACATTCTAAAGAAAGGACGATTTTTTCACTAGCGTCGCATAAATAAGTTTTGAAATTTCAGATTTTATTTTTCTGGAAAATTAGCGAAAAACGAAAACACCTAAATAAAGGTAGTAAACATCCATTTTTTACCTATAGCTTAAGACGAGTGCAACAACGACAAATCAACCTTTAAGGAACGCTCATCCCTTCGATTTTCCGTAACCAAATGTGTGCAGATTTCCATAAAGCTGCTTTCAAATATCGACTTATTTGTAACGTACTTCGGTCACTATTAGTGTTCAACTGAGCTAACACATTTAAACAGTATACAATCATCGCTACGTATACTTGGTTGTGTACGGCTTGTTCACTGTGGCCGTAGAACTTCTTGATATTCAAGTGTTGTTTCATCCATTTGAAAAAGAGTTCAATGGCCCAACGTGACTTATAGATTTCAGCGATTTCATCTGCATCCATATCAAAACGATTCGTCAGTAAATGAAGTTCATTTCCTTTTGTATCCAACAATTTGATGAGACGGAACGCGTTTTCAGAACGATTTTGCGTGGTTCCAATAACCACCATTTCATCGGAGAATACAGGCGAATCTTCAGGTAACGAAAATCGTTCTAACACACGGACGACAGCGTTTTTTCGTAAACGTGAAACAAAGAAATACCCATCATCCGTCATACGGTCAAATCGCTCATAATCTAAGTATCCACGATCGAACACGTACAGGCATTCTTGATCATCAATGAATACCTCTAATTGACCACGATCATGTTCGATTGCGTTTGTCAGTACGGCCTTGTCGGGATAAGAAAGTCTTTTTTCCATGAATACAAGACGCAAGTGAAGCTTCACGCCCGATTTTGTTTTTCGGAACTCTGCCCATTTGTGGTTCGTCAAATTCAGTGGCAACGTACTCGAATCAATGATTTTTAGTGGCGTTGTCAGCTTTCTTCGCTTTTGAAAATGTGTTTTCTCATGAATTTGAGCCACTAAATCAAGAAAAATCGATTGAAAGAAAACCGTTGGAATGGCATTGATTCGTCTTCCTAATTGGGAAAAGCTAATCGATGGAAGACCTGTTGCACGTTGTAATTCTTCAGAAAAAACAGCGTCACTTAAAGCTCGCAAACTCTCGGTTTCATGTAATTGAGCGTACAACAGTAATTTCAGAAATGAAGCCATATAAAGCTTCTTTGTATAGTAATCTAAATGATAGGCTTTCACCATATCGTCAAATAAGTTGAAATTAATTGGTGAAAACCATTGTTCAAATGATGTTTTTCGTGTAAACTTATCCATAATCGTGATTCCTTTATATTGGATTTGGATAGGTTTACTACCACCAAACCATTATAAAGGATTTTTTTATGGAAAAATATAGTTACAGAAAATTCAGATTTATTATGTCTATTGATATTTTTTATGCGACACTAGTGCGATTTTTTATGAATAATCAAATGACTATTCAAGAAAATTATAACACGCAATTAGAAATGACTCTAGAGGGTATTCAAAAAATAGAGGTTCAAAAGAATAAGAAACGCAAAAAACTAGTTTTCCAACCTTATTGCAATCGTCAAGTCATGAGCATTTTAGATATCGAAATGTATATTCCTGAAAATCATGTCGCCCGTTTAGTGGATGAAATGGTGGAATCGATTCCGGATGAAGTGTTGTATACTCATTATGTTGGTGGGGGTCGTGCACCCTATCACCCTAAAATGTTATTGAAAGTGATTTTATATGCGTACACTCAAAACGTTTATTCAAGTCGGAAAATGGCGCAAATGGTGAAAGAAAATCTTCCGATGATGTGGTTGGCGGGATTGCAAACCCCTGACCATCGCACAATAAATGATTTTCGTAGTGTTCGTATGTCAAACATGATGGATTCTGTATTTGAACAATTTGTCCTTCAACTAGTAGAACAAGGATTTATCGACCTCGACCATATTTTTGTGGATGGTACGAAAATAGAAGCGAATGCCAACAAATATACGTTTGTATGGCGAAAATCCGTAGAAAAATATGATCAGAAACTACGAGCCAAAATTCAATCGTTTCTACAAGAAGCGCACCAAATCGCCTTGGAGGAATTAAAAGAAGAACAATTAGAAGAAGAATTAGAAAAATCATCGGCACAACTTTCTGAGAGAATAGAAGCTTTGGAAAAAGATTATAAACAGGAAGAAGACAAAGAAAGAAAAAAAGAACTTCGCTCTAAAAAATCCCAACTCACCAAACAACTGAAAACGATTCAAACGGATTATCTTCCACGATTACGAAAATACAAAGTACAAAAACAGATTCTAGGTGAACGAAATAGCTACTCGAAAACCGACCATGAGGCCACTTTTATGCGAATGAAAGAGGACCATATGAAAAACGGCCAACTCAAGGCGGGTTATAATGTTCAACTCGCCACACAACATCAATTTATCGTGGGATTTGAAATTTATCAAAATCCAGGAGATACTCGCTGTTTCCAACCATTTATGGAAAAGTTATTGGAATCGATACCGAAGGAAAAGAAACTCAAGTATGTCATTGCCGATGCAGGATATGCGAGTGAAGAAAACTATTTATATGCGATTGGCGAAGAAAAAGAACCTCGTTTTGAATTATTAGCCCCATACCAAACCTATTTGAAGGAACAAAGTAAAAAGTTTAAAAAGGATTTATCAAAAGTACAAAACTGGAAATACATCGAAGAAGACGATTGCTTTATCTGTCCGAACAATCGGAAAGTCGTATTCAAGTATTATCAAAAAAGAAAAAATGCATCTGGATACATACAAGATTTGAAAGTGTACGAGTGTGAAGATTGTACGGATTGCCCGTTGAAGAATGGGTGTACGAAAGCCAAAGGAAATCGTCGAGTATATTGGAACACGATTTATGAAGAAATGAAAGCGAAAGCCAAAGCAGCTCTTGGTGACGAACAAAAGGCAGCTCTTTATGCGAAGCGTAAAGTGGATGTCGAAAGTGTGTTCGGGAACATCAAGGGCAATTTGCGTTTCACTCGATTTCTGTTACGGGGGCTTCATAAAGTCCGAACAGAATTCGGGATTGTGGCAATGGCCCACAACATACTGAAATGGGCCGCAAATTCCCAAACCAATTTCAAAAATAAGGAAACAGAGCGAATGGAAAAACTCATTGTTTTCTCCATTCGCTCTGTTTTTATGAACTTTTTAGACAAGCCCTTCATCGTAGCTGGTATGAATTTCGCTTCTTCCCGTACAACCGTACTGCCAATCTCTGTCATAAGTGATTGACAACACTCGCATTGTAGATTTTCCGGATGATGATGTATTTCTTCAATTTCTAAACCATCTATAAAAGAATCATTTCGTTTTTTCTTGTTATGTCGTTTACGAACAACGGTGTAAGTCACGGTGTCCGTGCTTTGTTCTCCTGTGTGCTCAGGTTCCTTAAAAAAAGGGTCGTCATCAAACAAAGAACACTGTCCATCTGGAGCTTGGTACTTTGATTTTTCGGATTTTGAACCATAAAGAAGTTTCGTGAGATAGCGAACTTGCTCAGTCAACACTTCAATTTGTTTGGATAGCTCCTTGTTTTGATTGGTTAACTAATCATTTTGTTTCTTCATATATGTTAACTGTTCTTCAAGAAGTTGAATGACTTTTTCAGTCGGCATTGAAGTGTCGCCCAAACGATTCACCACATTTCCGTACAGATTTCATATTGAATTGATTATATCATTAAATTGGTAACTAGAAGATACCTTTTTTCGATTTTTGGATGGCTTTCGGTTGTTGAATTGAGAGTCCTTCCAGCAACCATCGAAGCTCCTGTTGAGTCAGATTTCGAACTTCATTTTTGTTTCTTGGCCATTGGAGTTTGCCGTTATCGATTCGTTTGTATAACATGGCGAAGCCATCTCCATCAAAATACAAACATTTATAACACAATCATGAATATGATCACAATGCTGAAAAACAGAAAGAAATTTACTCCGGAATTTTTGAAGATGATGAAGTGGAAGACAGGGAATTGTCGGACTGGGAAGGAGATTGGCAATCTGTTTATCCTTATTTATTGGATGGAACCTTGGACGAGGTTTTGAAGAAAAAAGCGGAAACAAAGAAAGACAAGACTTTTGAAGAATACAAAGAATATTATAAAATCGGCTATGAAACAGACATTGAACGAATCGTCATAAAGGATGATACAATGACATTTTATCGAAATGGGGAGGGGAAAACAGGAAAATATAAATATCATGGTTACGAAATACTGACATATGAAGCTGGAAATAGAGGTGTTCGTTACTTATTTGATTTGGTAGACGGTGAAGAAGGAGTTCCAAAACATGTTCAATTCAGTGATCACAATATTTATCCAACCAAATCACATCATTTCCATATTTACTTTGGGGATGCAGATCATGAAACATTGTTAAAAGAATTGGAAAATTGGCCAACATACTATTTCTCTCATTTAAGCGGAGAAGAAATTGCAGAGGAAATGATGGCACATTAATTATATCAGCTCTTTATAGCAACCTAATTTCTAGGTTTCTATTAGGGAGAAAAAGAAGGATAGTGTGATGTGACGTATATTTTCTAAAAACCATATATTCTGAACTTCATAAAAAAATCCTTCAAAGTATTGTATAATATGATTGATTGGAGGTGATAGCAAATGGCAGATATGAAGATTTATCCGCCAGAAATTGGAGCTTCCCATGCAAAGTCTGTTACTGAAATGGCGATACTTTGCATGGGTGGATTTTAAATAAATCGCCTATGAACTGAATGATCCCATTTCTGAAACAGCTTTGCAAAAATCCTTTAAATAATAAAAAAGGAGCTGTCAGGAATGGAAAACAAAAATACAGAAATGAATTTAAAACCTTTTATTCGAAATGATCAATTCAATTTTATTAAATTTGAACTAAAAAACATTATTTCAGCACATTTATCGGTTAAAGACAAAGAAACGCTGGATGCTTTGAAATTATATGCATTCGATAAGATTCAAAACTTGTTCCCCGATTTAAATGAAGAACAAAGTGAACGATTATATAAAATCATCGACATTGAAGAGGAAACACAAGCAAAGCATTTTCTTCATGAATTGAAACAATATGTTATTCCGTTTGCGAATCTCACGGAAAATGCAATAAGAAAACTCTTTCCAAAAATAGGGAAATTAAAAGTTCCTCCATTAGTAGAAATGGATTGCAGGGAAATTTCCTATTTAGGCTGGAATGATGTCGGATTAGGAAGAAAGTTTCTTGTAGTCGAATATGACGGCAAATTGATGGGAATCGAAGGAACTTTTAAAGAGTCACATAAAGGCATATGTTCTATATGCAATAGATTGGAAGAAATCGGTCTATTTGTCGCAAATGTGAAAAGCGGAAAAGAATCTTATGTCAATAGAGGAAATTATATTTGCAAAAACAGCGTAAAATGTAATCAAAATATCACTTCATTGGATAAACTGAATAGTTTTATTGAAGTTTTAAAGAAATAAAGGAAAAAACTGTGGGCATGAACCCACAGTTTTATTTTTCCACATTCCAAAAATCCGCTTCATCCACATTTTTCACAGCATGCAAAAAGTTTTGGCGCACGTTTGGGTATTTTTCGCTTAACGCTTTGACGAGTTCTTTCATCTCTTCCCGCTTCGTGTTTTTATCCGCAGGGCAAGGGTTATGTATAATAGGGATTTCTTTCGCTTTGACGAATTGAATGATGGATTGCTCTTCAATGGCAATCATCGGGCGAATCAATGTAATGTCCAAACGGCTCATATAGGATACCGGTTTAAACACGCCCAATTTTCCTCCAAACAGAAGATTCATAAAAAAGGTTTCAATGCCGTCATCTAAATGGTGGCCGTAAGCAACTAGATTGCAGCCAAGGGATTTTGCGTAATCATATAAAATTCCCCTGCGCAAGTTGGCACATAAGGAACAAGGGTTTTTTTCCCGGCGGATGTCAAACACGATTTGGCTGATGTTGGTTTCTTTAATATGCAGCTCATGTCCGAGGCTTTCCACATAGTTTTTTAGCGGCGATAGATCCATTCCTTCAAAGCCGAGCGTCAAGGTAACAGGAACAATATCAAATTGGAAAGGAGCCTGTTGCTTGAGCAGTGTGAGAAGATAAAGCAAAGTGGAGCTGTCCTTTCCCCCGGATAAGCCGACCGCCACCCGATCGCCTTCTTCAATCATGTTGTATTCCATAATCGTTTTCCGAAAGGGTTTGTAAAGGCGTTTGTTTTCAGAGTTTGAGAGTTTTAATACCATAGTAAATACCCCTTTTTATCTTCAAAGTTCTGTAAGAATTATAAAATATGTTGCCGTATGCGGCAAATGGCTGATGGATGACTGCCTTTGATAATATATTGTTAGAAAAGACCTTTGCTTGAATATATAAGAAAGGGGAAAAGAAGGGGTGTATTCAGAAGAACAATTGCGAGAATTAATTGAAGGCCAAACCATTGGTGAAGATTATCCCTATAACACAAATGATAAAGAAGAGATTGAAGAATACATCAAACGTTTATATTACCGGATCAAATCGATACATTACGGACATATCCAGGCATAAAAAAATACATAGGAATCGAAAAATTATTACATACTTATTCCATTATCGTTTTTACTCAACTATCCACATTGAAATTCAAGGAGCCTTTCATATCTGCTAAAGTGATTCAAATCCCGCAATTATTAAATGTAATTAAAGAGCGGAATGAAGTAAAAATTTCCTCAAGGGAGTTGCAAAAAATTAATCAATAGCTGGGGAAACTGTTTATGAAGAAAAAAGAAACAAATCAAAAAGCATCACACCAAAACCATTCGGAAAAACATTAGGTATCGAATGTTATTTTATAAAAAAATGATTGAAGAATTTATACATTTCATGAACCTTTCCCTAAACCATATAATCCCAAAAGTTATAGTAGTAAAATAATAATAGATTCATTAAAGAAACGGAGGGCATGAAGATGAATATCAAACATGTAACAGTAGCCGGTGGAGGAGTGTTGGGAAGCCAAATCGCATTCCAAACAGCATATTCCGGATTCCCGGTCAATCTTTATGACATCAGCGATGAAGCTTTGGACAAAGCAAAAGAAAAAATCCGCGCTTGGCAGGAAGCATATAAAAGAGACTTGGGCGCCACTGAAGAAGAAGTAGAAAAAGCATATAACAATTTGACGTTTTATACGGATTTGGAAAAAGCGGTGAAAGGGGCGGACCTTGTCATCGAAGCGGTGCCGGAAGTGTACGACATTAAAGCGAACTTCTATAAAAATCTTGGGGAAGTGGCGGATGAAAAGACCATTTTTGCATCCAACTCCTCGACCATGTTGCCAAGCCAATTTGCCGATATTTCCGGAAGACCTGAAAAGTTTTTGAATTTGCACTTTGCCAATGAAATTTGGAAACACAACACAGCAGAAGTTATGAAACATGAAGGAACAGACCGACAAGTGTTTGAAGAGGTCATTGAATTTGCCAAAGCGATTGGCATGGTTCCGCTGCCATTGTATAAAGAACAGCCGGGCTACATCTTAAATTCCTTGCTCGTTCCGTTCTTGGATGCTGCGCAAAAATTAGTGGTGAACGGCATTGCCGATCCTTATACAGTAGATAAAACATGGATGATTGCAACGGGTGCTCCTCAAGGTCCTTTTGCGATTCTGGATGTGGTGGGCATAAATACTCCATATAATTTGTGCCTTGCGAGAGCAAAAGCGGGGGACAAGGAAGCGGAGAAAATTGCTGAGTACTTGAAAAAAGAATTTCTTGATAAAGGACGAATGGGCATTCAAAACGGCAAAGGCTTCTATGACTACCCTAATCCGAAATACCTTGACCCGGATTTCTTAAAATAGAGTTGATTGGAAAAAGGAGATTAAGTTCTCCTTTTTCTATGTGATAATATTAAATAAAATCCATCTTTCCGCAACGAATGCAAATGGGGCGAAAAACATGATCCAGTACAAAAACGGCCAAATCACCGTATTCGAAAGCCAGCTTTATAAAACCACATCCACCGTCATCCAAACGGAAGATTGCATTATTGTCGTTGATCCTTGCATCCTTCCATTTGAAGTGGATGAAATTCGTGAATATGTCATGCGTATTCGGGGGAGTCGCCGGATTTATCTCATTCTGACCCATTCGGACTGGGACCATATCGTGGGCGCCGGAGCATTTCCGGAAGCGACTGTCATTGCCAGTGCCAACTTTCAAAAGAAAAACCCGGAAGAAATGATTGAACAGGTGAAGGCTTTTGATGATGAATATTACATCGATCGCAAAACCCCTTTGATTTATCCGAATGTGGATATGATTGTGGAAAAAGATGGCCAGCCGCTGAAAATCGGCAATACCGTGCTCACCTTTTATGAAGCGAAAGGGCATACGGATGATGGAATCTTTGCGATTGTCGAGCCTCTTGGCATTTGGATTGCAGGCGATTATTTATCCGATATTGAATTCCCGTTCATTTATTCCGGTTCAAAGGATTACGTAGAAACTTTGGAAAAAACGGAAACCATATTGGCAAATCATCAAATCAATATTTTGATTCCGGGACATGGACATGCGGCTTTCAGCAAAGAGGAGATTTTGAAAAGAAAAAACGAAAGTCTACTGTATATCATCAGCTTGAAAAAAGCAATCCGGTCCAAAAAAGAACATGCGCATTTAATTGCCCAGTACCCATATCAAAGAAGTTTGATCAAATGCCATGAGGAGAATGTGCAGTTTTTGATGAAGGAAATGGAAGGGGAGTCATGAACTTTCATGGAGCGAAAGTGAAAAATCGCTCTTTTTATTTTGTCCAATTAGGTGCGTGTACGGACTAATGATTTGGTGTGCCCTTTAGTGCGAATGCAGCCGGTTTTGGTGCGAGTGATGCCGCCTTTAGTGCATATACAGCCGCCTTTAGTGCATATACAGCCGCAATTGGAGCGGATAATGCCGCCTTTAGTGCATATAAAGCCGCAATTGGTGCGAATAATGCCTGCTTTAGTGCATATACAGCCGCAATTGGAGCGGATGATGCCGCCTTTAGTGCATATACAGCCGCAATTGGAGCGGATAATGCCGCCTTTAGTGCATATAAAGCCGCAATTGGTGCGAATAATTCCCACTTTAGTGCGTATGCGACTGCAATTGGTGTAAATAAGCCACTCTTTGTTCGGATACATTCTTTCAACATGTGCGTATGCAACCTCAAATTCATCGGCTGCAATCAATTCCATAAAAAAAGCCCCCATTAGGACAGATGTTTACCTAATAGGGGGCTCATGTTTTACAACAGTCCGTCATTCATACTTGGGCTTTCTTTTATTGACCACCGCATCGACCCCTTCTTTGAAGTCATCAAGTTCAGTGACGATGGCCATTTGAGAGGAAATATAATCAAGAGATGAGCGCAAGTCCATCTTCTGACTTTGGTAAACGGCCCGCTTGATAAAACGGATGGCGGTTTGCGGCCCGTTTGCAAGCTTTTCGGCATACGCGCGGGTAAATGGCTCCAATTCTTCATCATCCACCACAAAAGTGACAAGGCCCATTTCTTTGGCTTCCCCGGCTGTGACCATCCGGGCGGTCCATAACAGATCCAGCGCTTTATCAATACCAATGAGCCTTGGCAAATAGTAAGCGCCTCCATCTCCCGGCACAATGGCCACATTAATATAGCTTTCGGAAAGTTTTGCAGATGCGGCGGCAATCCGGATATCGCACATTAACGCCATATCCAAACCGGCACCCATCGCAAATCCATGAATTTGGGCAATGACCGGTTTATCGATTTCCTCAAGAAGCAAGGGAATCCTTTGAATTTTCTTCCATAATGAATTTTTCCGTGCCAACCCTGTGGAGGAGATATCCTCCTTACTTCTGTAAAATCCTTCGCCCGCATGCATTGCCTTAATGTCGCCTCCCGCACAGAAAGCCTTTCCGTTGCCTTTAACAATCAGCACCCGGATGGAATCATCATCACGCACCGTTTCCAATGCCTCGATCCATTTCACAATCATTTCTTCACTAAAAGCATTGTAACTTTCCGGCCGGTTCAAGGTAATCGTCGCAATATGCTTTTCCACTTCAAAAAGTAAATCTGCCATGAAATCTCTCCCTTATTTTTTCCCAACGGTTTTTGTCAGATAGGCCCACAAATCAACATCATGTTTCAATAAATAGTCGACAATGTATTCGCTCCAGAATGGACTGTTTCTGCCTTCATCCCGCCAAGACCATAAACGGCGCGTATATTGATGCAATGGGTACTCATGGGTCATCCCAATCGCCGCATGAATTTGGTGGGCAGATGAAGTGATGGTTGTGACGGCATCCTCGATACGGATGCGGGCAAAGGCGATCTCATGCAAAAAATCTTTTGATTGTATAGCGGCACAAACGTTGTTAAAAGCGGAGACCGCAATAGCCGTCTCTCCGGCCAATTGGGCGATATGCTCCTGCACCAATTGGAAGCGGTGAATGGGGCGTCCAAACTGCTCCCTTTTTTTGGAATACTCTACGGTGATGTCAAAAATTCTTTCAATGGCTCCCGTCATTAAGGCGATTTTGAACGCAGTTTCAATGGATAAAGCATTGAAAAATTGTTCATCGGTTATAACGGCGGAAGAAAGTGGTTTGACTTTGTCCAAAATGACGGCATCGCGCGGTTCACTGGCAATGTTGCTGCTTTGTTCAATCGTTGCATCTTTCATATCGATGAGGACAATTTGTGTTCCTTGGAAGCTGTCTGCAGCGGCCACCAAATATTTGGAAAACCTCGCCCATCGCACATTGGGCAATGTTCCGGAGATTTCACCATCTTGCAAAATCAATCCTTTTTTTAGGGAGTATGTCGCAATTCCATCAACGACTGATTGTTTGCTGTTTTCCAGCAGGAAGTTGGCAAAAGTCGATTCCGCATAGGGCATCGGTGCGGCATATTTTCCTGTCAATCTCACAATATTCAATAAATCTTCCAGATCACCGCCGGCCCCTCCATTCACTTCTGAAATGGCGACGGAGAACATGCCCGATTCTTCAAATAAAGCCCAAATCCCTCTAGCCCAGTCGCCTCTTTCAAGCAGATCGACGACATCTTTTGAGACATTCTCTTTCAGCATTCGTTCGGCAACATCGATAATCATATCTTTCATTTCGCTCATTTTGCCACAACCCCTTTCGCCACCATACCATAAAGGATTTCCGTCGTGCCGCCGCGGATTGTAAAGCTGGGAGCATGCAAAATGGATTGTGCCATGTAGCGGTCGAATTTCCGATTTGCTTCAAGATTCGGGTAGGTTTCAATAAGCAATCGCGCAATTTCAGGGATGCTCTGTTCAAACTTGGTACCAATGGCTTTGACTAACGAAGCAGGAATGGCCACATCTTCCGTATTGCCCGATTCCAATAATTTGGCGACGCCGATGGATAAATTTCTTAATCCCCACAATCGGGCAAGCAGTTTCGATGCCTGTTTTAATCCTTCTTTATTTCTTTGTTGTTTTAATTCACGAACCAATTCATCCAATAAAAGGAAGGTGCTCAAAATACGCTCCGGACCGCTCCGTTCAAAGGCCAGTTCCGCCAATCCCTGTTCCCAGCCATTGCCGATTTTTCCCACTACCATATTGTCAGGCACAAATACATTATCAAAAAATACTTCGTTAAAGTGATATTCACCGGATAAAAATTTAATGGGAACGATGGTAACGCCTTCCGCATGTAAATCGATGATGAGCTGGCTCAACCCTGCATGCTTGTTCTTTCCGTCAAAGGGGCTTGTGCGTACAAGGGCCACCATATAATGGCACACGTGGGCATTGCTAGTCCAAATTTTTTGTCCATTTACAATCCAACCGCCTTCCACCTTTTCCGCCCGTGTACGAACCGATGCCAAATCTGAACCGCTGTTCGGCTCACTTAATCCAATGGCAAAATAACATTCCCCTTTAGCGATTTTTGGAAGGAAAAATTGCTTTTGTTCTTCAGTGCCATAGCGGAGGAGCAAAGGGCCCGTTTGGCGGTCTGCAAACCAGTGGGCTGCGACGGGGGCACCGATTGCCAAAAATTCCTCAGTCAAAATATAACGGTCAAGGGTGCTCCGCTCTTGGCCACCATATTGTTTCGGCCATGTCATTCCAATCCAGCCCTTCTCACCAATCAATTTTGAAAAGGATGGATCCACACCGCTCAACCAGGAATCGACGGTGGGCGTAAAAGTCCCTTTTTTCACGTGCTCTTGAAGAAAATTTCGCACTTCCAAACGAAAGGCTTCCTGTTCTTCCGTAAATTGTACAGTTGGTAAGTGAAACATGACATCATCTCCCTCCTTCACCGTATTACGGCAGAGTGAAAAATAGTACTATTTTAATATTTCGCACATAATAAAAATGTATATGTATATTCTATTATATTTATGTTTTTTTCTCGATTATGTAATAGTAGAGAAAATTTATCATTTTCTGAAATCGGGAGGAGGAAAAATTTTTATTTATGAGTATTTGTGCCCAATCCGATTTCTTATCGCTTCATAAAATTTAGTTTAGGTATTCTATTTGCGAAAGGATGGGTAAATGAACTATTTTCATCCGTATTACTACAACACTCCGATGCCTTATGGATATGGGAATCCGCAAGATATGCAATACCAACATTACCGGAATGCAAACATGAATCCCCATGACATGCAATACTGGAATTATCCTCATATGAACCCGTGGATGCCAAACGATATGAATTCAAATTATTGGTTTCCAGAGATGAATCCGGATGTTTATGGAAAAGAATCCAGCTCTTTTAAACACACTGGCCATATCATTGACCGGGGGCCCGCTCCATACACAGTGGATATTGAAGAGGCAGCAAAGAAAAACAGAACGTACCGTACGGCTTTATGGACAGGGCCACATTTGCAAGTCACATTAATGAGCCTTCATCCGGGAGAAGATATTGGATTGGAAATTCATCCGCATACGGACCAATTTTTACGGATTGAGCAGGGAGAAGGAATCGTTGAAATGGGGAGAAGCCGTAATCATTTGAATTATAGAAGAAAAGTCAATGAGGATACCGCGATCATGGTGCCTGCCGGAACATGGCATAATGTGATCAACACAGGAAAAGTCCCATTAAAGTTATATTCGATTTATGCACCGCCGCATCATCCGCATGGCACGGTTCATCGCACTAAAGCGGATGCGATGGCGGGAGAAAATCATCATTATTGATGGGGCATGATCAGCGGATTGCTTTTGATGGAGAAAAAACTCACAATCCTTGCATGACAAGGTTTGTGAGTTTTTTGAATTACCATTTATTCACTAATACAATTTTGCCGATCGCTTTGCCTGATTCTAAATGTTCGTGGGCTTTGGAGATTTCATCAAAGGTAAAGACGTTCGGGTCAAGTAGCGGGCGAAGCTTTCCTTCTTCAACGATTGCCGTTACTTTTTCCAAAATTTCTCCATATTCTTTGCGCCATTCTTTTTCCAAGATTTTTAACAACATAAAGACCACATGAAGGGTCAACCCTTTTGAATGCAATGGCGAGAGGTCATGGGTTGAACGGGCGGCAATGGCAAGCACAGTTCCAAGGGGCGCTGCCGCTTCGAATGAACGATCCAGATTCTCTCCTCCCACCGTGTCAAAGACAATGTCGAACCCTTTGCCATCTGTATATTTTTGAACATAATCTTGTACGCTTTCTTCCCGGTAGTTGATGGTTGCGTCCGCGCCAAGGCGGGCTCCGATTTCAAGCTTTTCATTGGAAGAGGCGGTCGTGTAAACTTTGGCTCCAGCCCATTTGGCGAGCTGTATTGCCACATGGCCCACTCCGCCTGCAGCGGCATGGATCAGGATGTTTTGTCCGGAAGCCAGCTTGCCGCGGGTGAACAGGGCCTCCCAAGCGGTAATGGTTACGAGGGGCAAAGCGGCTGCTTCTTCCATTGTTAAATTTTTGGGTTTATGGGCAAGCAAATCCGCATCCGCAAGCATATATTCTGCCAATGCGCCGCCAGCTGTCCCTTTAAACCCGCCGGCACAGCCGTATACTTCATCGCCCACTTTGAATTTCGAAACCCCTTCGCCAACCGCCCGTACGATTCCTGCCACATCTCCATGCAAAACTGCCGGAAATTCAGGGGCAACAGCGGAAACGAATCCTGAACGCACTTTTGTATCAATCGGATTGACGCTTGTCGCTTTCACTTCAATGAGGACATGGCCTGGAATGACTTCAGGTGTGGGAATATCCTGTATTTGAAAAACGGATGGATTTCCAAAAGATTGAATGACTTGGGCTTTCATTTCTCGCACTCCTTTATGATTGATAGAGTCATATGGTGAAATTTTTATGCTATTAAGATGATTTTATTCTTAATATTCAGATATGGCAAATTTAGGATAGAGGAGAGCAAAAAATAGTTGAAAAATGCCTTTCGCCGTGTTATAAGTGAATTACCAAATCAGTACAATAGGTGATGGAGTTCACCTTTAACCGCCGATGTCGGCTGATGACTCCTGCTGATGATATGGGATTGCCATGTCTCGGCAGGGGTTTTTTTGTGAAAGGAGGAAAGGGAATGACCTACATATACGTTGGCATTGCAGGTGCATGCGGCGCCATGTTGAGATATTTCATTGGAATGACCTTGTTGACGGGAAGGGCCTTTCCCTGGGCGACACTCATGACCAATTTGGCAGGGAGTTTTATATTGGCTTGGCTGTCCACTTCATTATTTAAACGGGTTTCCATCTCCCCAACAATGGCCACCGCCATCAGCACAGGATTTGTCGGTTCCTTTACAACATTTTCCACCTTTAGTGTGGAAACGGTGGAGCTGTTTGAAAATCAGCAGTTTGTATTGGGTGTTGTATATGTCTTTATAAGCATCGTCGGGGGATTGCTCATGAGCGGCTTGGGTTTTAAAACAGGCAAGGGGGCGGATTGAAAATGTTGATGCATTACATTTTGGTGGGAATGGGCGGATTTGTTGGGGCAATTTCACGGTTTGCTTTGAGCAAAGCTTTAAATAAATATGAATCGCTGCCATTTGGAACGATGACAGTGAATTTGGCAGGCTCATTTTTATTAGGAATCATCACCGGTGCAACTGTGGATGAAATGATCGCCTTGCTTTTCGG
Organism: Ureibacillus sp. FSL W7-1570; assembly: GCF_038593265.1. Taxonomy (GTDB): domain Bacteria; phylum Bacillota; class Bacilli; order Bacillales_A; family Planococcaceae; genus Ureibacillus; species Ureibacillus suwonensis. The sequence goes on along the minus strand of NZ_CP151979.1, from coordinate 1,658,537 downwards.
GACAGGCTTCCTTGGGGCATTCACCACATTCTCCACTTTGAAATTGGAGCTCAACACGCTTTTTTTGAAGGATAAAAAAATGTTTATGTTGTATTTGATCATTACTTATGTTGGAGGAATAGCTCTGGCGTTTTTTGGGTATTTAATAGGGGGAATGGTGTGAAACGCTGTTTTTGATTTATTCGGAAAAGGAGTCTTAACATGAAAAACAACCGAATTTATAAGATGAAATTTTCAGGAGTATATCCCCTTTATGTTCAAAAGGCGGAGAAAAAAGGCCGCACAAAAGAGGAAGTGGATGAAATTATCCGTTGGCTGACAGGATATAGCCAGGAGGAATTGGAAGGGCAAATAGAAAGAGAGGTGGATTTTGAAACCTTTTTTGCGGAAGCTCCCCAATTAAACCCAAACCGCGCACTGATCAAAGGGGTCATCTGTGGAGTGCGGGTGGAGGAGATTGAAGAGCCATTGATGAGGGAAATCCGTTATTTGGATAAATTGATTGATGAATTGGCAAGGGGAAAAGCGATGGAAAAAATTTTGCGGGCGTAGTTCCGGTCATCGCCGATTTATAGCGGGAATCCCAAATGCAGCCAAATCGATTCACCCAATGTTCCAGCCATGAATATTCTATTCCGAGAGGAGGATATTCATGGGCTTTTTTGTTCCCGTGGATTCGGGTGTGAAATTGTATGTGGAGGATATCAATCCTTTGGGCAAGAAAACGATAGTATTTTTGCATGGTTGGCCGTTAAGTCATGAGCAATTCGAGTATCAGTATAATGTATTGCCGGCGTTGGGCTACCGTTGTATCGGAATAGACTGGAGAGGGTTCGGAAAGTCGGATAGACCTTTTGAAGGTTATAGTTTCAATAGACTGGCGGATGATGTTTTTGCCGTAGTGAATGCATTGCAGTTAAACCATTTTGCTTTACTCGGGCATTCAACGGGAGGCGCCATTGCCTTAAGGTATGTGGCCCGTTACAAAGGCTTTGGCGTTTCAAAATTGATTCTCGTTGCCAGTGCGGCGCCGGTCGGATTTACTCAAGAAACGGCACAAAGTTTTTTGGAGCTGGCTTACAATGACCGCCCGAAAATGATGCAGAAGGTGATTGACGGATTTTTCTTCCAATATATCACAAAAGAATTTTCCGACTGGTTTATGAACATGGGGATGGAGGCGGCCAGCTGGTCCACCATTGCCATCATCAATACATTGCGGGATGAAACATTGTATGCGGATCTTTCAAAGGTGCATGTGCCTACTTTGATCATTCATGGAATTCACGACAAAGTGATCCCATTTGCACAAGCACACGAGCTCCATCAAGAAATAAAACATTCAAGGATTGTCCCTTTCCAATATAGCGGCCATGGAACATTCTGGGAGGAACGGGATAAATTTAATAAAGTGTTATGTCAATTTGTATGAAGCGGATTGGAGCAGTTTCCAATTCGCTTTACTTTTGGTGAATTTTAACAGCGAACATGCGGTTTTGTCGAAAAAATCGTCGGATTCGTCTTTGTGAACCTGCAAGAATCTTTTTTGAAACCGGTTTTTTAAGTAAAATAGAAATTATTCATGATTAGCCAGAAGGAGAAGTACTAAATGAGAAGAATTCTTTTGGATTTAGCGGTAACATTGGATGGCTATATCGAAGGGGAAAATGGTGAAGTGGATTGGTGCATTATGGAGCCGGAAATGAACTTTGCCGATTTTCTTCGTCAGATCGATACAATTTTTTATGGGCGAAAAAGTTATGAATTGTGGGGCGAATATTCCCCCGGAAAAGATGCAGACCAAGAAGAAAAAGAACTATGGGAAATAATTGATAGCAAAAGGAAGTACGTTTTTTCAAGGACACAGCAAAATACAGAAGGAAAAGCCATTTATATCAATGACAATATTCTTGAGGAGGTTCATAAAATAAAAAGCCAACCGGGAAAAGACATTTGGCTTTATGGAGGAGCAGGTTTGATTACAACATTTGTCAATCATAATCTGGTTGATGAATATCGGTTATCGGTCCATCCAATCATTTTGGGGAAAGGAAAGCCGTTATTTATCGATATTCAACAAAGAGTGGGATTGAAATTGATGGAAACAAAGACTTTTCCATCGGGAGTGGTTCAGTTGATCTATCATAAGATTGATTCAAATGGTTAGCAAACGCGAAACCTTTTCATATAAAAATCCGTTTTCATTGAAAAAACTTATGGGGGAAGGATCTTGGAAATTGACGTGAAAACAAAGGCGATGAAAAAGGTGATGACAGTCCTCCTCATCTGGTTTCTTTTATTTGCGGTTATTCTCAGCTATGGAATCTATTGGCTGTTCTTTGATTGGAGCCGCTTCAAGGATGAATTGATTGCCCAATCCACTTCCCCTGACGGAACCTATACAATTAACGCTTACTTATCCAATGGTGGCGCAACACTATCCAATTCGGTGTTAGGGGAATTGGTTTTCAATGAAAAAAATGAGAAACCAAAGAAAATTTATTGGGAATATAAAATCGATTATGCCATCATCGAGTGGCTGGATGATGACACAGTGGTGATCAATGGGGTTCAGCTTGAGTTGCCAAAGGAAACTTATGATTATCGCAGGGGGATAAAATAATTTTCGCTTTCTTAATATATTTTTTGATTAGAAATAGAAGGTAGAATAATGAAATGAGTAATGGGGATGCTTACGCGGGAATTGGATACGGGCAATCCATACGGTCAGGGATGACAGGACGATACCCGGCGAAAAGCGTTTCGGGAAAACGAGAAAATGACAAGCTCAAAAACCATTCATATATGTTACTCATGATCACCCTTATCTTTTTCTTAGTCCAGTCTCAGGTGCACGCTTGTGAACCTGTGTGTTTTTTTTTGCCTAAAATCCCATTTTCTTTGGCCAAAAATCAAGTTGACTCATCCCGGAAACTTCTATACTATTAAAATGGCCCGACTAGCACGGGAGAGGTTCATAGCTTAACCCTCTATAAAAAACTATGAAACAATAATTTCATCAGTTTTATAGAATTATTGGGTGCACCTCTCTTGAAAATGTTGGGAAACATTTTGCAAGGAGGTTTTTTTATGTCCAGTCGAAAATTGGAAGATGGTTTGCAGGATTTAACGCTATTGGGGAATCAGAAAACAGCGTATCCAACCCAATATGCGCCGGAAGTGTTGGAAGCGGTGGACAATCTTCATTCCAACCGGGACTATTTTGTGAAGTTCAATTGCCCTGAATTCACCAGCCTTTGTCCGCTCACCCAGCAGCCGGACTTTGCAACCATCTATATTTCTTATATTCCAGATAAAAAGCTGGTCGAAAGCAAATCCCTCAAATTATATTTATTCAGTTTCCGCAACCATGGGGATTTCCATGAAGACTGCGTGAATATCATTATGAACGATTTAATCAAATTGCTGGATCCAAGATATATTGAAGTGTGGGGCAAATTCACGCCGCGCGGGGGCATTTCCATCGACCCGTACTGCAACTACGGCAGACCCGGCACGAAATATGAAGAAATGGCCAACTACCGTTTGATGAACCACGATTTATATCCGGAAAAAGTGGATAATCGATAAATTGAATAACAGAGGTTCTTAGCTACCCTCTATAAAAAACTAAGAAGAAAACAGCATTTCCTTCTTAGAATGCTGTTTTTTCTTATATAAAGGAGTGTTTATGAATGAAAAGTGAGAAAGCGATCGTTGTATTCAGCGGTGGACAAGATAGCACGACTTGCCTGTTTTGGACAATGGAACAATTTGGGGAAGTGGAAGCGGTCACCTTTGATTATGGCCAGAGACATCGATTGGAGATCGAGTGCGCAAAGGAAATCGCAAAAGAACTCGGGGTAAAGCACCACATTCTGGATATGTCGCTGTTGAATCAACTGGCGCCGAATGCGTTGACGCGGGAAGACATACAAGTGGAAGAAGGGGAGGATGGCGGGCTTCCGAACACTTTTGTGCCAGGACGCAATCTGCTGTTCCTTTCTTTTGCAGGGGTAGTGGCAAGCCAAGTGGGGGCGAAGCATATCGTCACAGGTGTTTGCCAAACGGACTTTAGCGGCTATCCGGATTGCCGGGACATTTTTATCAAATCATTGAATGTCACGTTGAATTTGGCCATGGATGATACATTTGTGATTCATACGCCGCTTATGTGGCTGACGAAAGCCCAAACTTGGGAGCTTGCCGACAAATTGGGCGCCCTTGATTTTGTGCGCAATAAAACTTTGACTTGCTATAACGGCATAAAAGCGGACGGTTGCGGGGAATGCCCTGCATGCAAGTTGAGAAGAAGAGGGCTTGAGGAATATTTGCGTTCCAGAAAGGGGTCTATCCATGCTTGAATTTCGGATTGTCGATAAGCTGCAAAAGCTGGGGGAAGATATCCAGCGGGATCAATTGAAATATCATTCCAAACGGGTGCTTGTATCGAAAGAGTTTACTTTTGATGCCGCCCATCATTTGCATGCCTATGAAGGGAAATGCAAAAATCTCCACGGCCATACGTACAAAGTGGTAATGGGCGTCAGCGGCTATCCGGACGATCGGGGACTGGTCATTGATTTTGCCGATCTCAAAGAAATTTGGAAGGAAAAAATAGAAATCTATTTGGACCACCGCTATTTAAATGAAACGTTGCCGCCGATGAATACAACGGCTGAAAATATGGTCGTCTGGATTTACGAGAAGTTGGCGGAAGCATTGGCGGAAAGAAGCATAGATGGTGCGCGGGTGGAATTCATCCGGCTTTATGAAACGCCGACAAGCTATGCGGAAGCAAGACGGGAGTGGATGGAAGGTGAGTAAAATCCCCGTCATCGAGATATTTGGACCCACCATTCAAGGGGAAGGCATGGTCATCGGGCAAAAGACGATGTTTGTCCGCACGGCAGGCTGTGACTATTCCTGTTCCTGGTGCGATTCCGCCTTTACTTGGGATGGCAGCGGCAAAAGTTTGATTAAGCAAATGACAGCGGAAGAGATATGGAACGAGTTGAAACGGCTTGGTGGGAATGGATTTTCTTTCGTCACGATTTCCGGTGGGAATCCGGCGTTAATTCGGCATTTGGAACATTTGGTGCGGATTTTAAAGGAGAATGGAATCCAAATCGGCGTCGAAACCCAGGGAAGCAGATGGCAGGATTGGCTGTACGAGGTGGATCAATTGACGATTTCCCCAAAGCCGCCAAGTTCCGGGATGAAAACGGATTTTACGGTGCTTACGGAAATTTTGGAGAAGCTTGAAAATCGAAAGGGGAGCCAACAAGTTTCTCTGAAAGTGGTTGTGTTTGATGAGAAAGACTACGGGTTTGCCAAGGAAGTGCACTTGCGCTATCCGGGCGTTCCCTTTTTCTTGCAGGTGGGAAATGACGATATTGCAACGACGGATCAAAAGAAGCTTGTTCATCATTTGTTGAAGAAATATGAAGCGCTGATTGATACGGTGATGGCCGATGAGGAATTGAAAAATGTGAAAGTGCTGCCGCAATTGCATACCCTTGTGTGGGGGAATAAGAGGGGCGTGTAAGTGTAAGAAAGGACTTCTATAAGACTTGCGAAGAGCCGATAATCGCCGCGTTGGGAAGAATAATCGCCAACCGGGCAAGGATAATCGCCGAATAGAGGAACATAATCGCCAGAGGAACAAAAACCGCTTCCGCAGAGGCCGATAATCGCCGCGTTGGGAGAAATAATCGCCAACTGGGCAAGGATAATCGCCAAATCTCCAAACATATTCGCCAACCAAAGAGACCAACAATTATCCGTCTTCTGCCCGCCAAATTCTTCGCAATTTTAAAAAGGAGCATGTCCAAAAGAGACTGCTCCTTCCTTTTATTTTTTAGTTCGTAAAGTCGATCACCATTCGACCAGTGAACTTTCCTTGCTCCATTTCTTCCATGATATCATTGATTTCTTCAAGTTTTCGGAGGGTAACTCTAGGCACTACTTTTCCTTCAGCTGCAAATTGGAACGCTTCTTTCAAATCTTGGCGGGTGCCGACGAGGGAACCGACCACTTGAATGCCGTCCAACACAAGGCGAGGGATATCAAGATCCATTTTATCAACAGGCAAGCCGACTGCAACAACCCGGGCTCCTGCTTTTACGACATCTACAGCCTGGTTGAATGGTGCTTTCGCCACGGCTGTCACAACACAAGCGTCCAATCCTTTGCCATCTGTGATTTCAAGGACTTTTTCTTTCGGATTTTCTTTCAACGAATTCACCGTGACATCTGCTCCCATTTCTTTTGCAAAGGCCAATTTATCGTCATTAATATCGAATGCGACTACTCTTGCGCCAAATACATTTTTTGCATATTGGACAGCCAGGCTTCCTAAACCGCCAATGCCAAATACGCCAATCCATTGCCCAGGCCGGATATCCGACACTTTTACCGCTTTATATGTTGTCACTCCGGCGCATGTAATGGAAGTGGCAGCCGCCGGATCCAAGTTGTCAGGCACTTTTACCACATAATCGGCAACCACGATCGCTTGTTCCGCCATGGCTCCGTCAACCGTATAGCCGGCATTTTTTACATTTCGGCACAACGTTTCTCTTCCCGTTGTGCAATACTCGCAATGGCCACAGCTTTCGTATAACCAAGGAATGGCTACCCGGTCGCCGACTTTTAAGGAAGTGACCCCTTCAGCCACTTCAACGACTTTTCCAACGCCTTCATGGCCGAGAACTACACCTGTGACATCCCCAAAATCCCCGTTTTTCACGTGCAAGTCTGTGTGGCAAACTCCGCAATACTCCATCTGCACCAACGCTTCACCATGTTTAAGCGGCCGTAATTGTTTGTCCACCACACTAACCGTCTTTTCTTTTGATACAACTGCAGCTTTCAATAAAGATCCCCCTTTGTTTGAATTTCGTACATGGAAGCGTATCCATATACTTAAAAATAAAGATACTAGCAGAGAGTATGTTCAGCAATATAGGAAATACTACTATTTAATGTAAATAGATTTCCATTTTTCGACATAAAAAAATAGGGAGATAAGCGCGGATTATATCTCTTTGTGAATAGTAAAATATGATTATCAAAATAAGTTTTATGGAGGACGAAAATGCTACTGTTGAGTTACAAATCATCGTCTTTTGAAAAATTCATCTCTTTTCTGCAAACAATAAAAGCAATGTGGCCAATGGTCCCAATAAAAGCGAAATCAAGAACCAGTTCAATCCGGAGCGGTTTTTTCCTTGGGCAAGCCCTGCATTGATCAACGCCAAAGTGCCCCAACCAACAACATATTCGTTTTCCATGATAGCCTCCTCATTGATTCCTTTATATATATTATAATCCTGGAATCTGATCATGGTTATATTATATAGGAGAAAAAATCCATATTTATAGGAAAATATTCAGTTTGACCAAAATACTTAGCCAATCCATTTTTATGGCATAATGAAAATGAAAAACCGTAAAAGGAGAATCTCGATGATCCAAATTGGAAAAATCACAATCTATGTTGAAGATCAGGAACAGGCAAAAGATTTTTGGATTAACAAAGTAGGGTTTGTATTGAAATTCGAACAGCCGATGGGGCCTGGGATGGCGTGGATTGAGGTGGGGCCTGAAAATGATTTTGCGACATTGGTGCTATACTCAAAAGCATTGATGAAGAAACAAAAACCGGAAAATGTCGCTCATCCAACCCTCCTTTTCAGCACACCGAACATTGAAGAAGCGTATGAGCGATAAAAAAATAATGGCGTAAAGGTGGATGAACTCCAAAAATTCCCTTATGGTTCGATGTTCACTTTCTATGACCAAGATGGAAATCAGTATTTGTTGAGAGAAGATAAATGTCAGCAAAGCAGGCTATCCGGAGAGAAGGAACTTTCCGGATAGTCATTTTATTTGATCCACGGCGGTAAATCGGCATATGTCACAAGACAGCCGCTTTTAGATTCATCGGCCTCATCGCTATAATAATGAAGAAATTGTAATTAATAAAAGAGGCACTCTTGTCCGATAAACTTTGTTTGATTTATTATAAAGACAGCATCAGTTCTATCGATGAAAAGGCTAAAAGAAGAAGGAGACTTGACATGAAGCACATTTACACTGGTAAAACGAAAAATGTTTACGAATTGGAAGATGGCAACTATTTATTGGAATTCAAAGATGACGTAACAGGCGTTGACGGGGTATTTGACCCAGGTGCCAATACGGTGGGATTGACAATTGAAGGTGCAGGACTTGCAGGATTGAAATTGACGAAATATTTCTTCGAATTGCTTAATGAAAAAGGCATCCCAACGCATTTTATTGAAGCGGATATCGATAAAAAGACGATGAAAGTGAAACCGGCGGAAACTTTCGGCAAAGGCTTGGAAGTGATTTGCCGCTTCCGCGCAGTGGGGAGCTTCTTGCGCCGCTACGGCCTTTATGCAACAGAAGGGCAACCTCTTGATGCCTTTGTGGAAGTGACAATCAAAGACGATGAACGGGAAGACCCGCCAATCAGCGAAGATGCGTTGGACATGCTTGGCATTTTATCCAAAGCGGAATATAAAGTGCTAAAAGAGCTTACACAAAAAATCGCCGGCATTGTAAAAGAAGAATTGGCGAAAAAAGGCATCGAACTTTACGATATTAAATTCGAATTCGGCCGCGATAAAGAAACGAATGAAATCATGTTGATTGACGAAATTTCCGGCGGCAACATGCGCGCCTACAAAAACGGCGAATATATCGAGCCGTTGGAATTGGAAAAATTGATTTTGGAAGGATAGAGATAGGGACTGGTAGAAAAAGAGCGGGTGGAGAAGACCATGGAGTGTTGCCATTCGCTCTTTTTTTTTTTGTATTTTAAACCCGGAGAGAAAATGCACTTTGATTTGAAATAATTCCCTTGGCAGCTGCCGGGGTTTTTTCTTTGGACGTGCGACAGTTGAAGTTCTTGTAACAATGGTTTATTTTGATAAATGAACGTTTATAAATTGAGAGTTTAGGAGTGCAAATAATGAAAAAGAAAGTGGTTTTGATCAGTACGGGCGGCACGATTGCTAGCGGCGTGAATCCGGAAACGGGGCTCCTCACATCCGGCATGTTGACGGGGGAAGATTTGTCCAAACAATGTGTGCTGCCATCACATATTGAATTGAAGGTAGAAACCCTATTCCATTTGCCAAGCAATGAAATGACCTTTGACCATTTAATTCAGTTAAAAGAAAAAATTGAACAAGTTTTTGAGGATCAAGAAGTGGCAGGAGTGGTCGTGACCCACGGAACGGATACGCTGGAGGAAACGGCGTATTTCTTGGATTTGACAATTGGTGACGGGCGGCCGGTGGTGGTGACAGGCGCCCAACGAAGCCCGGCTACGATCGGAACGGATGCCTTTTCCAACTTGCGCCAAGCCATCATTTTGGCTGCAAGCGATGAAGCGAGAAACTTGGGCGCGGTTGTGTTGTTCAATGAAAAGATTTTGCCCGCCCGCTATGTGAAGAAGTGCCACGCCTCCAACGTGGACGGCTTCAACGCGCCGGGGTTCGGCCATTTGGGGTATGTGGATGATGAAGAAGTCATTTTATATGGAAAAGCGGTGAAAAGGGAAACCTATGAGCTGAAATCCGAATTGCCTTATGTGGAAATCATCAAATGTTCATTGGGCTCCGATGGCCGCTTGATTAAGTATGCGGTGGAGACGGGAGCAAAAGGCATTGTCCTTGAAGCGTTCGGCCGAGGCCAAGTCCACCCGGCTGTTGCGGAACAAGTGCAATATGCCATTGAAAAAGGCGTCATCGTGGTGGTGACAACAAGCACGGCGGAAGGAAACGTCAAAGTCGTGTACGACACTCCAGGCACAGCCTACGACTTGCAAAAGAAAGGCGCCATCCTCGGCCGCGACTACGACAGCAAAAAAGCCCGCATGAAGCTGGCGGTGTTGTTGGCTGCCGGGGTGGGGGAGATTAAGGAAAGATTTTAATGCAAGTGGAAAATTGTGTAAAAAGCATCTCTGTCCATGAACTGGGGATGCTTTTTATTTTTTGGATAAATTATGAAAATCATAATTCACTAATTTGCATTTATATAATAAATTTGTAAAATTTAAGAAAAAATATAATTGACTGCTGTAATTTTTCGCATGATTGTATATGAAACAACAAAAGTAGAATTTATGAATCATGTTTTTTTGGATGTGCTTATAAAGAACTTTGGAATGAAACTGGCGATCCAGTATGGGAATTTTTGTATCAATTTTCTAAAACTAAACAATATAAAGCTAAGTAATAAATACTGTCTTTGTTATTAAAATTATAGTAGTTTTTTGGGTGGAGTGGGTAGTATATAATTTGACTCACTCTTTCCCATAATCTTATAAAAGAGGATGTTTCTGTATGGATATTTATGTATGTATAGATTTTTTTGTTGAATATTCTTTAAAAAGTGAACTCGAAAGACTTTTTGGAAAATTTGATATTTCATTAAACTTTCCGGATAAGCCGAAAATGGGGACTGAAGTATATCTTCAGGTTCCAATCCGAATCAACGGAACGGAAGGAATCAGTACACTTTCATATCTCATTTCACATTTAAAACAAGAATACCAAATTTCATGTGGTGAATCATTTTCCTGCAAGTTTCATCATTTGGATTTTGAAAAATCGCCATTATTTAAGTTAAGTTCTACAGGTAATTCACCCAAAGCATTTTTGGAACATAAACAGGATGGAATTGGATGGAAGACGATTTGCCCATCTTGCGGACTTCAGGAAAAAGTTCAGACTTCCCCTTTAGTCATGGATACTTTAAAAGTGGGGGATCGATATATGGTCAATGTCGGTGTCGATTACTGGGTTGTATCGGAGAAAATGGCGTATTTAATGAAAGAGTGGGAAATAACAGGGTACGAATTGAGAGAGGTGATACATAGCGGTAAAAAGCCTGCACAGCCCGTATTTCAAGTGATTCCTACAAATGTTCTTCCATCGTGGAGTTCCGAAATGAAACATTATTATTTTATCACGGAACCGGAAGAACGATGTCAAACATGTAACATTAGGGGGCGGATTGATTACCCATATCACTATAATAAAAGGGATCTTGAACAATACCCTATTAAAGATATAAATATCATGAAAGAGTTGAAATCCAATGGAAGCTGGGCGTATAGACCTGTATTTCTGAGCAAAAGGTTTAGAGATTTATTAATTGAAAATGGCATCACTCGGGAGGTTATAAATAGAGATGATAATAATTACAAATCAAGAGATTGGTTGTTTGAACCGGTTGTGATCATTGAATGAACAATATTACGTGTATTTCCGGGCTGCTTAGCTTTTTACGTTAAGCAGCTCAATCTTGTGGCCCTTCTTCAATTAAAGTTTCTAAGTCAATCGCAATTGTATCGTATGGTACGCTTTTTTCTTCCTCCGAGTAACTATCGTAATATTTCACTGCTTTTCCATTTTGGTTGACTAAATAAAAGGAATAATTATTTGGTTCCTGGTATTGTTTTTTCCGGATTAGTAGTTACAGTATTTGGTTATTCAAAAGGACAGAGTTAGTAATCAAAAAATGTTCAAATTGGAGCTTTATGGCTTGAAATCCTACTAAGTTCAGAGAAAACGATTACAGTTTTGCGATTCACTGGGCTATCAAGCTGATCATAAATTCCACTAAGTTCAAAGAAATCTCGATCAGTTCTTCGTCCGTTTCCTCCACCGTGATTTTTAAATCCCACTGAGTTCAGAGAAAACTGGAATGTCAAAAGTGGAAGATTGGTGTATTTTGCAATAGAAAAGTGGCTCTTACGCAATTTTGGTGAAGGCCTATAATTTTACTTTTATAGTATAATAAAAGAAAAGGTGTGATGAATGATGAATCGTCAAATCCATTGGTCTTCACCGGATCCTTTCCTAGAAGTTCTGGATATTCAAGAAGAACCATCCTCCATTACCTTTATTGTTCGAAGCACTCATGAATCCTGCCCTTGTCCTCATTGCCAAGTGCCTTCCACACGTCCACACAGCCGATATACACGCATGATTCAAGATTTGCCGATTGCCGGAAAAGCTGTTTCCATCCTGCTTATCACAAGAAAATGGTTTTGCGACCAACCCAATTGCACCCAAAAAATTTTTACTGAACGGTATGATTGGATTTCCAAAAATGGACGCCGAACTTTACGGTCCGAAGAAGTATTACGTAAAATCGCGTTTTCCACCAGCTGCCTCAATGGCGAAAAAGTAGCGAAAGCCCTGTCCCTCCCTGTCAGCCATGACGTATTGCTCTCCCTTATTCGGAAAACGGAGATTCATCAAGAGGTGTCCCCCTTTTATCGGAATCGATGACTTTGCTTTTCGGAAAGGACACAGCTATGGCACGATCATTTGTGATCTGAGCACGCACAAGCCTGTTGCATTACTTCCGGAACGTTATCCGGAAACCATATCAAAATGGCTAAAAAATCGTCAAAACATCCAAGTTGTCAGTCGTGATGGCTATCAGGCTTTTCGGAAAGGGATTCAGAACGCTTCGCAAAGTATTTTGCAAGTATATGACCGATGGCATTTTGTCCGGGCGGTAAAGAAGCAGATCGATGCTTGCCTCACCTCGATTCTTCCTTCCGTCATCACGTTGGAAAAAGAAGAAACGGACCAACAAACCTTTCCGCATGAAACCAAACTGCAAAGGAGACAAAAAGAAAGAGCCGAAAAGAAATGGATGATGATCAAAAGCATTCAACAGGAATACAAAAAAGGAAAGAAAAAAGCGGAGTTGGCCAGAGAATTTCATATGGATCCCCGAACCATTTCAAAATATCTCAACATAACCGAGATGCCGGTTCAAGTAAAAAGAAAGCGAAAACGGCAAACCGATGGTTTTGAGCAATACATTCAGCAACTCGAACAAGAGGGCAAGACCATCCGTGAAATTGATGCGCAACTTCGTAAATATGGATATACGGGGACACTTTCAGGTGTCCGCGTTGCAGTCGAAAGCATACGAAAAGAAAGAAAACGGCAGGGGATTAAGGAATCTTCCGTTCGAATTTCCAGACGGCAAATGATTTCATATGTTTGGAAACGAAAATCTAGACTTTTAGAAAAGGAACTGCAACTTCTTGAACAATCCTTTAAGATGTACCCATCCCTTCATTCTTTCCACCAAATGGTTCAAACATTTAGAGAAGCATTTGATGAACGGAACTATCCGGCATTTTTCAAATGGTTGGAAAAACAATTGTCTTCTCCAAACAATCATTTATATGATTGTGCACTTCGACTCCGTAGGGATTTACAGTCGATTAAGCTGGCATTTAGTACTTCCTACAGTAACGGAGTTGTGGAAGGCCATGTTCACCGATTGAAGCTGATGAAACGAATCATGTATGGCCGGGCAAAGCTGGATTTACTTGAAAAACGAGTGTTATATCATTTATAAAATGTTTTTTTAAAAAATTAATAAAGAGATGAAGGACTGTACATATATGGTTTCACCAAAAGAACGTAAGAGCCATTTTCTACTTGCCAAAAACACTACTTAGTGATAAGTAGCTGAACCGTCAGAAGTCAGCAGAGGTCATAGTATTAGTTGGTTTAGAACTACTAAGAAGGATTGAACAATTAAGAGAGAATAGCCCTTGGCATTCAGTGAGTCATGATGAACACAGAAAACGTAGTACCTCACTTGAGGAAGGAAGCGGTGAATCCCGTGGGAGACCTCTTGGAGGGTGGAGTGACCACTGGCATAAAGAGAACAGCTATTCACGGAAGTTATAAAGACTTGCGTCAATTATCTTAATTGAACCGCCGTATACGGAACCGTACGTACGGTGGTGTGAGAGGACGGGAGCTAATCACTCCCTCCTACTCGATTTTTGCAAGTTTAGAAAAATAAAGGAGCTGATTCAAGATAAAAAAGATTAATGGAAACTAAATATTCTTTTGATGTTCCAACTAATGATTGAGGATTTCACTGTGGCCGTAGAACTTCTTGATATTCAAGTGTTGTTTCATCCATTTGAAGAAAGTTCGATTGCCCAGCGTGATTGGTAGGTTTCTGCAATTTCATCTGCATCCATATCAAAACGATTCGTCAGTAAATGAAGTTCATTTCCTTTTGCATCCAACAATTTGATGAGACGGAACACGTTTTCAGAACGATTTTGTGGTGTTCTAATCACCACCATTTCATCGGAGAATACGGGTGAATCTTCAGGTAGCGAAAATCGTTCTAACACACGGACGACAGCGTTTTTTCGTAAACGTGAAACAAAGAAATACGCATCATCCGTCATACGGTCAAATCGCTCATAATCTAAGTATCCATGATCGAACACGTACAGGCATTCTTGATGATCAATGAATACCTCTAATTGACCACGATCATGTTCGATTGCGTTTGTCAGTACGGCCTTGTCGGGATAAGAAAGTCCTTTTTCCATGAATACAAGACGCAAGTGAAGCTTCACGCCCGATTTTGTTTTTCGGAACTCTGCCCATTTGTGGTTCTTCAAATTCAGTGGCAACGTACTCGAATCAATGATTTTTAGTGGCGTTGTCAGCTTTCTTCGCTTTTGAAAATGTGTTTTCTCATGAATTTGAGCCACTAAATCAAGAAAAATCGATTGAAAGAAAACCGTTGGAATGGCGTTGATTCGTCTTCCTAATTGGGAAAAGCTAATCGATGGAAGACCTGTTGCACGTTGTAATTCTTCAGAAAAAACAGCGTCACTTAAAGCTCGCAAACTCTCGGTTTCATGTAATTGAGCGTACAACAGTCATTTCAGAAATGAAGCCATATAAAGCTTCTTTGTATAGTAATCTAATTGATAGGCTTTCACCATATCGTCAAATAAGTTGAAATGAATTGGTGAAAACCATTGTTCAAATGATGTTATTCGTGTAAACTTATCCATAATCATAATTCCTTTATATTGGATTTGGATAGGTTTACTACCACCAAACCATTATAAAGGATTTTTTTTTGGAAAAATATAGTTACAGAAAATTCAGATTTATTATGTCTATTGGTATTTTTTATGCGACACTAGTGATGTGTTTCATAGTTTTAACTATCAGAACGAAGGAAAAACTGCTGGAATGTATTAGCCAGCTTTCTGAGATTGAGCAAAGCAGCTTAAAAGAAATTTCAAAAACAGCTATATTTGATGAATCGACAAGCCAAAAAGAATCGCGTGAAACAGAGGAAACTAAATTTAATAAAAAACAAAAGGCCAACCAGCAAAAAAAGAAAATTTCTTCGACGGTTCGAGTGGATGTAGAGCGGTTGGAATATTTAATGAATCTTGTAGGGGAATTGGTGATTGACCAAACAAGCTGATGGAGGAAATTGCTTCATCGGCATCATCGTTAAGCAAAATGGCAGAAAATATGCAAACAATGTTAAACCGGTTTACCGTATAAGGAAGCGTATTTACATTGCTTTATAAGTATGTTAATATTAAGAAAAATTAAATAAGTTTGTCGCTTATCTACTAGGGGAGTCCAATAGCTTGGACTGAGAAAAGAACGCGCTTAAGTTCTTTGACCCTTTGAACCTGATCTGGGTTATACCAGCGTAGGGAAGTAGATAGCGGGAGTGTATGTGTTTGTTGCGTACGTTTCGCTATTTGCGTTCCATCGGGTTCTCTTAGAGAACCCGATTTTTATTTCCGCATATATTCTCCTATCTCTGCCCCGCGTTTTGGTGTAACTTCAGATCCTAAATCATTATTTTAAGGGAGAGGAGTTACATGCAAAACATCAAATCTTTCATGCAATTTCCTGCGAGTAAAAAGGTATATGTCGAAGGTTCAAGATCGGATATTCGTGTACCGATGAGAGGAATTACGTTAAGTCCAACAAAGACAGAAACAGGAATCATTGAAAATGAACCTGTTCGTGTTTATGACACAAGCGGTCCTTACACCGATCCTGATTTTCAGCCGGACATTCAAAAAGGATTGCCTCCGCTAAGAAAACGCTGGATTTTAGAAAGAGGCGACGTTGAAGAATACGAGGGGCGTCCAGTGAAACCGGAAGATAACGGATTCCGTAATGAGAAGCAATCAGAGATTACTCTGCCTTTCGAGAGAAAACCACTGCGCGCAAAAAAAGGAAAAACTGTAACACAAATGCATTATGCAAAACGAGGGATTATTACGCCGGAGATGGAATTTGTTGCGATTCGCGAAAATATAGATCCGGAAATCGTACGTCAAGAAGTTGCCGAAGGAAGAGCGATTATTCCTTCGAATATTAACCATCCGGAAAGTGAACCGATGATTATTGGGAGTCGTTTTCATGTAAAAATTAACGCGAATATTGGTAATTCCGTAGTCACATCATCCATTGAAGAAGAAGTCGAAAAAATGCTTTGGGCGGTGCGCTGGGGAGCAGACACGATTATGGACTTATCGACGGGAAAACACATTCATGCGACACGAGAATATATTATTCGCAATTCCCCTGTGCCTGTCGGGACAGTTCCGATTTATCAAGCGCTTGAAAAAGTAAACGGCGTCGTTGAAGACTTAACGTGGGAAATTTACCGTGATACGCTCATCGAACAAGCGGAACAAGGGGTGGACTATTTTACGATTCACGCGGGGGTGCTGCTTCGTTACATACCGATGACGGTAAACCGAACGACTGGCATTGTTTCACGCGGCGGCTCGATTATGGCGCAATGGTGTTTAGCCCACCATGAAGAAAACTTCTTATACACGCATTTTGAAGAGATATGCGAGATTTTGAAAACGTACGATATTGCAGTATCGCTTGGAGACGGGCTGCGTCCAGGCTCGATTGCCGATGCGAATGACGAAGCACAGTTTGCTGAATTGGAGACGCTTGGAGAATTAACGGAAATCGCTTGGAAGCATGATGTGCAAGTGATGATCGAAGGGCCAGGGCATGTGCCGATGCATAAAATTAAAGAAAATGTCGATAAGCAAATCGAAATTTGTAAAGGTGCGCCGTTTTACACATTAGGACCGCTTACGACCGATATCGCGCCGGGATATGACCACATTACATCCGCGATTGGAGCGGCGATCATTGGCGCGTACGGAACGGCGATGCTTTGTTACGTGACGCCAAAAGAGCATTTAGGGCTGCCGAATAAAGATGATGTGCGTGAAGGAGTGATCGCTTATAAAATCGCAGCACACGCGGCCGATTTAGCAAAAGGGCACCCGGGAGCTCAACGGCGGGATGACGCGTTATCAAAAGCGCGCTTTGAGTTTCGTTGGAACGATCAGTTCAACCTTTCGCTTGATCCAGATCGAGCTCGGGAATATCATGATGAAACATTGCCGGCGGAAGGGGCGAAAGTCGCGCATTTTTGTTCAATGTGCGGGCCGAAGTTTTGCTCGATGAAAATTTCACATGAGCTGCAAAAAACGGTGAGGGAAGAAGGGATGAAACAAAAAGCGAAGGAGTTTGTCGAAAATGGCTCATCTCTCTATCGATAATGTTCAAGAGTTGCAAAAGGACATTGCCGAACTGAAGGAAAAAATTCTTAAATTGGAACAGCAAATTGCCCATATTCAAAAAAATTGCCAGCATTCATTTTTTGAGACACCGTTTATGCGAAAATGTATCAAATGCCATTATATAGAGATTTTATATTATTGAATATGTAATTGGGTGAAGGGGATTGTCAAATATATAGCTAATCCATCTCCCGTTTTGCAGGGTGGAAATCGGGAAATGGATTAGCTTTTTTATTTTTGTTTTTAGTCATTTCTTTTAAGTTTATATATATATTACATCACTAGCGTCGCATAAATAAGTTTTGAAATTTCAGATTTTATTTTTCTGGAAAATTAGCAAAAAACGAAAACACATCCGTCATACGGTCAAATCGCTCATAATCTAAGTATCCACGATCGAACACGTACAGGCATTCTTGATCATCAATGAATATCTCTAATTGACCACGATCATGTTCGATTGCGTTTGTCAGTACGGCCTTGTCGGGATAAGAAAGTCCTTTTTCCATGAATACAAGACGCAAGTGAAGCTTCACGCCCGATTTTGTTTTTCGGAACTCTGCCCATTTGTGGTTCTTCAAATTCAGTGGCAACGTACTCGAATCAATGATTTTTAGTGGCGTTGTCAGCTTTCTTCGCTTTTGAAAATGTGTTTTCTCATGAATTTGAGCCACTAAATCAAGAAAAATCGATTGAAAGAAAACCGTTGGAATGGCGTTGATTCGTCTTCCTAATTGGGAAAAGCTAATCGATGGAAGACCTGTTGCACGTTGTAATTCTTCAGAAAAAACAGCGTCACTTAAAGCTCGCAAACTCTCGGTTTCATGTAATTGAGCGTACAACAGTCATTTCAGAAATGAAGCCATATAAAGCTTCTTTGTATAGTAATCTAATTGATAGGATTTCACCATATCGTCAAATAAGTTTAAATGAATTGGTGAAAACTATTGTTCAAATGATGTTTTTCGTGTAAACTTATCCATGGTTTTGTCCTTTGTATTGGATTTGGATGGTTTACTACCACCCAACCATTATAAAGGATTTTTTTGTGTTTGGATTATATTTCAGAAAATTCGGTTTATTTGAAGGTGTTAAATTATTTTAATGCGACGCTAGTGAGAAAATTCAGTTTTATTATGTCTATTGATATTTTTTATGCGACATTAGTGTCCGATGGCGAATCCATAATAATTACAAAAGGTATTTAATTTCTTATTATAGTGAATATAAAGAGAAACACACTACGATGTATAAAAATTCATAAGTTTCGAAAATAAAGAATACATGAATGGAAAGAAACACTTCTCAACAAAAATTTCCATTTTTTATTGTTTTGACAAATCTATTGATTGCCCGTAAAACGATTTTTATTGAAATCCCCTCCCCAAAACCAAACATTTCTTGAACTGTGCAACATTCCCCTAACTTTCTTCACAGACTTGTATTTCCAATTTCCCTTCATTTTAAGTAAAATAGGAAAAAAGAATGTTCGGAGGTAAGGATAGTGGATGAAATCTACCGCGCACTTAATGGCTATCCGAAAAGAATGATAGGATTATCCGCATTGGAAGCAATCATGGGGAATTTCTTTCATACATACGAAGAATATGCCGGCTTTATTTTGAAGCTGGAACAGGAAGGCATTTTGGAGATGGTGAAGTCTAAAGGAAGAACGACAAGAAATCCATCGCTCGCCTTTCAGTACCGGATCAATAAAAGTCTGCTTCAAACCGGTTTCCATCAAGAGATTCAACATTATCGCAACAAGTTCCATCCATCCATAAACCTTGATGAATATTACAAAAAAGATCCTTCCATTTGGCGGCACGATCTTCCTTATCTCATCAAAATCAATGAATACATAAAAACATTTGGTTTTCCGAAAGAGTCCGTTCCTGCACCGGAGCGCAGTTTTGAACTGGTCCAGGATGAAAAATGGCTCACTGAAAAAGGGGGAAAAGAGCTGCTGGAGCGTATCGGACTCTTCCATTCTTTTAACATCATCCCTGTTTCCGACCCGTTGATGTTTGCCATCCATCCCAAGCTGGTCACAAAGGAGACACAGTTTCACCTCATTGTTGAAAATAAAACGACTTATCAAGGTCTGCTTCCGGCTTTGCCATCCACTGAATTTTCCACATTGATTTACGGAAGTGGGAAGAAAATCATCCATAGCATCGAACAGTTCCAGGACCAATATCCGGTCAACGCCCAGCATCATTTTTTCTATTTCGGCGACATTGACCGGGAAGGAGTGTCCATTTGGCATTCGTTGAACCAAAAAATCAAAGCCCATTTGGCATTGCCATTCTATAAAGCTTGTCTTGAAAAACAGCCGATCGCCGGAAAAGAATATCAAAGACAATATACTGAAGCTCAAGAAAAATTCATTAGCCAATTTCCGCAAAAGGAGCAAGAACAACTGGCGATGATGTTTTCGCAAGGGAAGTATTACCCGCAGGAAATCTTAAAATCAAAAGAATTGCAGGAAATTTGGAGGGGATCCGATTGGAACAGATGGATATGCAAGCGTTATTAAGCGGATACAGAGATCGGATCCGGCGCATCGCCCTGTTTGAACCGTTGAATGAACTGGATCGGAAAAGGGATGTTGATTTAAATGGAACGAAGATTGATATGAAAGGGCTTGGCCTCCTCACTTTGCTTTTTTTCTTTGAACAGAAGTTGATGCGAAATCAAAGGACAGGTGTCAAAGAATTGGCTTCCTTTTTAAAAGAGGTCACGAAAGAAGTGTATATGCTGAAAGAGGAAACCTATGAAGAACTGGCCAGATCCTTGATTCAAAATTTCCGCCCGACCCACGGAAAAAAACGCAGCTACGGTTATTTTGATTGGGAGGAAAAGGCGGAGGAGACCATTGAATATTCCATTTTGAAGGCGAACGATTTTGATGCCGGAACGAATAGCCAATTCTATACATTGGATGAAGATGGATTGGAATTGATTTTTGCAACGAAGGAGTTTTACAGTGAGTTCCAAATATCCATCAACCAATTGATTTTACGGAAACAGCTGGAAAAGGGGGAATTTAAGGGGGCACTCCGGCAAATCAATGAAATGCGGGTGGCCGTCGAGACGTTGCAGGAACGCATTGTCAAATTGAAGCATGAAATCCAGCGAAGCATTGTGTCCGAAGAAACGTTTGAGCGGTATAAAGAGCTGCTTGATGATATTTTTCAGAGGCTGGAACGGGAAGATGAAGAATTCAAAGAATTGAGGGAGTTTGTCAAAGAAACGAGGGAACGATTGTTTGCCGAAAATATTCATCAAAAGGAGCAGAAAACGTATCAATACATTTTGCAGATCAACAGGGAATTGGAGAAAGTGCACTATGAACATTCCGAGCTTCTGAATCAGACTCTCCATTTGAAAAACACGACTTTGATTACAGCCCAGGAGTCGCTTTATTATACGGGCATGCATTCCTTTAACTTTGACCAAGATATCGTGTCTCTCATTGTGTCCACCCCTTTGCCGTTGGATGCGATGAAAGGCGTTCTCCATCCTTTCCTAAAAGTAGAAGAAAATGAATTTTGGTCGCCGCTTGCTGTTTTGGAAGAGCAGAATATTGTAGAAGACCGAAAAGAGAAGGTGGAATATCACTTTTATGAAGTGGATGACGAAAACAGCTTCAATTCATATAAACAATGGATTTCAGAAAAATATAAAGAGCTGATGGAACATTTTCTGAAGGCTTATGAAGAAAATAGCGGCAATACGTTATCCGAGTTCATATCCTATCTCGAAAGAAATCAATTGGAGAATCTATTCCAAATGCGGTATTTCTACGATTTTTGGATTGTTCTCCACCAACGTTCGCCTATTCAAGCGGGAACGGATGATGAAGAAAGCAGAACGGTTTTTGATGAGGCCTTTCGATTATTGGGAAAACGCAAATTAATCGTTACGGAAGATAAAGCGATCATTCAAAAAGTAGATCGCTATTCCATCAGCGAAATGAACATAAAGTTGGAGGATGAAGATGAACTATTCTGAACAAACGGTGTTGCAAGCCTTTCGACTATATACGAAGCTGGCAAGGGACGGGGTTTTGGGCAAGGAGGCCGTTCAAATCTATAATGCCGATGAAGATGTGCGCGCCCTTCTTGAGTTGTTCAGCCAGGAAGTGCATTGCGCCATAATCAAAACGAGTGAAGAACTGTTTCTCGTTCCTGAAACAAAACTGTCTCCATTCCATGTAAGCAATGAGTGGATTAAACGGAAATATTTGCGTTCCGGTGCGACGAATGCGGATATGTATCTTCTTTATTTTTGCATACTTGTTCTTTTCGGCAGTTTTTATGATTCCTATCAAAGTCCGCATCCCACAAGGCAATTTATCGGCATGGATGATTGGATCCGGCTGATTCAGGAGCGGATTGATCATTTGAAATCCCATGATGAGGAACAATTAAAAACATCGGAAAAAGAGTTTTCTTACAATTGGAGCGCCATCATCGAAAAATGGGATGATATGGATGATATTAAGGAAACCGCTAAGCGGCAATCAGGAAATACGATTAGCCGAATGAGCTTCCTGCATATGGTTGCAAAGTTTTTGAGCGACCAACAGTTGATCCGGGAAATCGGGAATAATGAAATCACCTTGACGGAAAAAGCGATGACCATCATCCAGCGATTTTTCATGGCAGTGGAATATAACAAAGGGATTTTTGAGTTTCTTTACGGTTTTGATAAGGAGGGACAACATGCCGGCCATCAATAAAATCAGATTGACCAATATTGTCTATGAAGAAGGCAACAAGCGTTATAATGATGAACTCTTTTTATTCAACGGATATAATGGGGCGATTCTTCTTGAAAACGGCGGAGGGAAGACCGTTTTTATCCAAACGGTATTGCAAGGGATGATTCCCCATACCGATTTGGCGGATCGAAAAATTAAAAACACTTTGGTGTTGGAAAATGCCCCGGCCCATATTGCGATCGAATGGATACTCAACGAACGTCCACGGCGATATGTTGTGACGGCAGTGACCCTTTTTATGACGGATAAAGGATTGGATTCTTACCGCTATGTTTATGAATATGATGAAGGGGATCAGAACGGAATCGAAGGCATTCCTTTTGTTCGGGAAGGACAAGGCGGCACTAGACCTGCCGACAAGGGGGAAATGCTTGATTATTACAATGGCATGAAGGAACGATATCCTTTATCGGCAAGAACGTTTTCGACAATCAAAGAATATCGGAAGTTTATTGAAGAACAATACCATATTATTGCCGATGAATGGGAAAGTATTGTGACAATCAACAGCTCGGAAGGGGGCGTCGAGGCCTTTTTCGAAGCCTGCAAAAACACCACCCAGTTATTTGACCGCTTATTGATACCGACCGTTGAACAATCGATTGCGGGTCATCATCCAACCCTTTTTGCCGATATCTTTGAAAAACAGCTGGATAATTTGAAACTTTATAAAAAACTGAAAGAAACCATTGAAGAGAACAAGCGGATCCAACATCAACTGGAAAAATACGTGCAAACGTTTGAAAAACTGCATTCCTCTCAGCTTGCCTATGACAAGTCGAAGCAGAAGGCAAAAGGAATATGGGAAGAGATTCAAATTCAAAAAATCGATGTTGCAAAGGAAATGGAAAAGAATAAAGAGCAATTCAATCTTTGGATTCAAAAGAAAAAAGAACATGAAGTGAAAGTGGCGTCTTATCAGATTGCCGTTGAGGAAGAAAAATACGAACAACTGCAGAAAGATTATGATCTGGCAAATGTTGAATATGGCACAAAAAAGGAAGAACTGGAGCAACATAGCCTTGCCTATTATTCATTGAAATTTGCGAAATGCAAGCAACTTTTGAATCATTATCAAAAGGAAATTGCGTTTGTTGAAAGCGAAATGAAGAAGCTGGAAGAAATAGAAGAGCTCTCGGATTTGCAAAACCAATTGGAAGAAACGAAGCAGGCGCTGCTCGGACATTTTATTGAACAGATGGATGACATGAAAAAGAATATGGAACAAATCCAATTCGAACTCAATCCGATTGTAAGGCAAATCGATACTTTGCAGGAAGAAAAGCGGTCCATCGAAAAACATGATTTGGATAAGCAAAGGGAAATCGCCGGTGTTCAGAAAACCATCCAAATGAGGGAAGCGGATATCGAAAGGTTGAAACAAACTTTGCTTTCCAATCCACAGCACGAACAAGTGGAAGAGAAAATGGCCGAATGGCAAAACCGCCATCAATTTTTGGATGAAGAACTGATACGGCTGCACGGAGAGAAGAAGGAAAAAGAGAAGCAATCGATTGAGCTGGATGAAACCATCGAAAAATTAAAAAATGAGAAGAACGGTTTGCATGTTGCCAAAGAACAATTGAAAAACGAGAAAAGCCAAATTGAAAATGAACAAAGAAAAATGATTCAAATTTTGGGAAGATTAAGACCGCAATGGGCCATTCTGGAATCGGTCTATGAAAATGAACACTCCATTTATAACCGGCTTTATGAAACCATCGAAAAATTGAAAAAGGAAAAAGAGGTTTTATTATACAAAGAGCGGGTGGCATTGCGTTTAGTCGATGATTATGGGGAACAGAAAACATTTTTCAGCGATCCGTTGATTGAAGCGCGGATAAAATCATGGAAAAATCAATTGGACTATTGTGTAACGGGTATTGAATATTTGCAGATGCTGAATGAAGCGGATTATGAAGAAAAAATCTTCTATCCGTTATGGGCTGTCACTTTGATTACAACCAATAAATCGAAGGAAGAATTGCAAAAGAAAGTGGAAGACCTTGCCGATGAACTTCGATACCCGATTCAAATACTGACGACCGAAGAAGCGGCGAAGATAAAGAAAGATGCCGTCCAACCGGAGCCTTCCTGGATTATTCCTGCTCATTGGGAAAAAGGAATGATGGAAGAGACCTTTGCGCAATGGAAAGAAAAAGTCCGTGTGGATGCGGAAAAAGCGACGAAGGAAAGAGAACTGAAAGAAACGGAACAAAAAGAATGGGAATATGCCCTACAAGCCTTCCAACAATTTTTGAAAGACTATCCATATGAACGGCTGACCGATTTTCAAAAAAGATGGTCGGAAACGATGTTAAAAATCGAACAAATCGAAAGAGAAATTGAAAATGCGGAGCAGCAGCGAAAGAATCTGAAGCATCAAATCACAACCATCGGGGAACAAATGGAACTTTGCCAAGAAGAAATGCAAGGGCTTGAACGGAAAATCCAGGAAGGGAATCAATATTTCCATTATTGCCGTGAAGTAAAAGAGGCCAAGGAAGTTGAAAAAGAGTTGAAAGACGTATTGGCCAATATAAAAGCCAAAAAAGCACATTTAGCCGCACAATTATTGGATTATAACGAACAAAAGGCTGCACTGGAGGAACGCAAACAAAATTTAAAATGGAAATTAGATTCTCTTAAAAATGATGAAGAGTATAAAGAAGTGCAATCATTGACCCCAATTTTTACCGGGGAAAGCCGGAAAAATCTCCGCGACAAAATCCAGACGCTGAATTTGAAAATCCATCAAGCGTCAAAAAGTATAGGAGAATTGAATGAAAAGCTGGCCAATGCCAAACACAATTTGACTAAACTGCAGGAAGAGATGGATCAGATCCGCAATGAATGTGAAAATGTGCATGAACATTGGGAATTTCCATCAGATGGAGAACATTTATTGCAAAATAAGATTATCAAAATAAAAGAGTTGAAACAGGCATTAAACAAGTTGGAAAAACAGGTTACTGAAAAGCTTTCTGCAAAGGAAGAGCAAAAAGGAAAAAGAAATCATTTGAAACAGCTTTTCCGTGAAAATTTTCCGGATCATGATATTTACACATTCTCCGTTCCATTAAACCAAGCGGAAGAAGAGCTTGCTGAAGAAAAGAAGGCGCTTCAAAAAGAGAAGAATTATTTGGATGAACAGATGGAACAAGTGTCACGGGAGCAAAACAAGATTGATGAAGCGGAACGCGAGCTGATCAAATTCATTGAAAAACATCATTTTAACGCACCGCAAGTCGTGACAATCCCTTTAAGTGAAAATGAAAAAATGGATTTTATCTATAATCGGAAGAAAATGGTGAAAGCCATTATCCAAGAATTGGAGCAACATAGTGGACAAGTGGAGAAGGAAAAGGAAGCGGTGGATGCCCAAAAACAAGCTTATAAGCAGTTTTGTTCAACGATTTCTGATAATAAATTGCAAAAAATGGCGATTGAAGGTGTGGATTATAAGACGGGTTATGAAGAGTTATTGGATTTTAAAAAGAATATGATGATCCGAATCGAGCGGTCGACGAATTATGCCAATGAACATATACGGCAAAAAGATGAGGAATTGCAAGCATATATAAACCAAATCCATAACCATTTAAAAACAGTGGTAGAAGAGTTGAAACAAATTCCAAAACATACAAAAGTAAAAGAAGAGGATCAATGGAAAACGATTTATACTTTTACGATCCCTCAATGGGACGAAGAAGAAGGTAAGCAGCGGATCCGCGATTACATTGAGTGGATCATGCTTCAACTGGAGTCGGATCGTTATGTAAAAGAAAATGGCCTTCAGGATGAAACGAAAGTTCGGAATGACATTGAAATGTGGATGCAAACCAAACAGCTTCTGCAAGTGGTGATGAAAAATGAAGGCATGAAAGTAAGTTGCCGCAAAGTGACAAACGAAAATAAAGTGTCGACAAGGTCCTATTCTTGGGAGCAGAGCAATGTATGGTCAGGCGGAGAAAAATGGAGCAAAAATATGACGTTGTTTTTGGGCTTGTTAAAATACGTCGCTGAAAAGAAACAGCATCAAAAAACAAACATGAAGCACAGCCGGGTGGTGATTTTGGACAATCCATTCGGCAAAGCATCGAGCGATCATGTGCTCAGTCCGGTTTTCTTTGTTGCGGAACAATTGGGATTTCAAATCATCGCATTGACCGCCCATGCGGAAGGGAAGTTTTTGCGGGATTATTTCCCTGTAATTTATAGCTGCAAACTCCGTGAAGCCAAACAAGCCAATAAACAAATCGTCACAACGGAAAAATGGCTCCACCACGCATACTTCCGCGACCATGAACCGGAAGCGTTGGAAAGACTAACAGAAAAGGAACAAATGTCTTTGTTCTAGAAAACGTGGGTTTATTCAAAAGAGCGAATGAGAATGATGATTGGCTTTCTCATTCGCTCTTTTCTAATGCTTTGGCAATTATTTTGCCAAGTTTGACTATTATCCTTGGCATTTTGGCTATTATCGAATCAACTTTGACTATTATCGCCTCTCAGTATTCCCTATTTTTCCACAATGGCTATTATCTTCTTAAGATTGACTATTATCTTTGAAGAAATGACTAATATCTTCCTCTATTTGACTATTATCGCCTCTCAGCATTCCCTATTTTTCCACAATGGCTATTATCTTCTTAAGATTGACTATTATCTTTGAAAAAATGACTAATATCTTCCTCTATTTGACTATTATCACCTCTCAATATTCCCTTTTTTCCTCCTCTGGCTATTATGTTTACAAATTTGAAGCAGAATGACTATTATTGTGCCATCTTTGGCTAATATCCTGCTTGATTTATGCATGAATCAGCCACATCTTTTCTCTTCTCAAAGCTGTTGGATTCATGGTTGATAAAAAATAAAAATTTGCAATAACACACAATTTTACTATACTATGTATAGAAATTTCTAAACAGAAAAGGAAATGATTCATGAACGAACTAACGCCATTTCTCTATTTCGAATTTGCAAAATCGAATGGAATGATTGAGCCTATTGCTTTTCTTCATCCGGAAAAAATCATTTCTGCCAGCCAAATGCATGAAGTGTTAACTTGTCTTCAAGAAGTGCAAGAATGGGTAAAGAAAGGGTATTATGCGGCGGGGTTTTTATCTTATGAGAGCGCCCCGGCTTTCGACTCTTCATTAAAAACAAAGGCGGATTATCAGATGCCTTTGTTGTGGTTCGGCCTTTATAAAGAACCTACATATCAAGTGATGGCAAGTCAAGGTTCCTATTCATTGACGGAGTGGGAGCCTGATACGAATGAATCGGAATATCGGGAAGCCATTCAATCCATTAAAGACGCCATTGCAAAGGGGATCACTTACCAGACGAATTATACGATCCGATTACATGCCCGCTTTCAAGGGGACGCTTTTGCCTTATTTGATAAAATGAAAAAAGCCCAAAAGGCAAATTTTTGTGCTTATATACATACAGGGGAACACAGCATCCTGTCCGCCTCTCCCGAATTGTTTTTCCATATGAAAGGAAATCACATCACAACCCGGCCGATGAAAGGTACGGTGAAAAGGGGAAAAACCTTTGAAGAGGATCTGGAACGGGCAAATTGGCTGTATCATTCCGAAAAAAACCGTGCGGAAAATGTAATGATTGTGGATTTGCTGCGGAATGATGTAGGAGCCGTTGCGGAAACGGGAACGGTGAAAGTGGACAAATTATTTGAAATCGAACAATATCCGACGGTGCATCAAATGACTTCGACTGTGACGGCGAAGTTGAAAAAAGATGCGGAACTGGTGGATGTATTTAAAGCCATCTTTCCTTGCGGCTCCATTACAGGGGCTCCAAAAGCCAGCACAATGGATATCATCTCACAGCTGGAAAAATCACCCCGGGAAGTGTATTGCGGGGCTATTGGATACATCACGCCCGATCAAGAAGCCATTTTTAACGTGCCCATTCGGACAGTAGTGATCGACCATCAGACAGGGAAGGCCACTTATGGTGTCGGTGGGGGCATTACTTGGGACTCCACCGCTGAAGACGAATTTCATGAAGTTCTTGCCAAATGCGCTTTTCTGAACAGGGAAGAAAAAGCGTTCCAATTGCTGGAGAGTTTGCTATTGGATAACGGCGAGTATTTTCTCCTGGAGGAGCATTTGAACCGTTTGAAGAAATCGGCAACTTATTTTCAGTATGCCGTCAACACGGATGAAGTGGAAAAGAAGCTGAAGGAATTTGCAAAAACGAATCCTTCCGGCCAATGGAAAGTGCGATTGCTATTGGAGCAAAACGGTGCTTGTATAATCGAAGGTCAGCCGATTGTGAAAATGCAGTCTCCGAAAAAAGCGATTCTTGCCAAAAGCCCAATCCATTCGGAACATTTATTTTTATATCACAAAACGACGAATCGGGATATTTATGAGCAGTTCAAGCCGGCGTCAGATGAAATTTTTGATGTTCTGCTATGGAATGAAAGAGGGGAATTGACAGAGTTCATCAACGGGAATGTCGTGTTGGAAATCGACGGGAAACTGTGGACGCCGCCTGTCAAAAGCGGGCTCCTTGCAGGCACTTTCCGTGAGCATCTGTTGAAAGCGGAGAAGATTCAGGAAAAGGTTTTGACCTTGGATGATTTGAAAAGCTGTTCGAAAATTTGGTTTATCAATAGTGTAAGAAAGTGGATTGAAATTGAATTGGTCCGGGGATTTTGAATGGTCAGTCTTTCTGGCTCAAGATACCTATAATCTGCAAGACAAGTTTATTATGTTTTTATCTTTATTCAGCATGAGTCCAAAATGTATAATTGTATGGACTTGTGCATATAAACATACCATTGGTTAAAAGAACAATTCATGTTTATATAAATCTAAAGGGATATTTAATTGTAATGTTTGTATAACTTTCCACCCGTTACTTCCGCGACTAGGAACCGGGAGCGTTAACAAACAAATTTTTTTGATT
The DNA here is from genome assembly GCF_038593265.1 of Ureibacillus sp. FSL W7-1570. Lineage (GTDB taxonomy): Bacteria > Bacillota > Bacilli > Bacillales_A > Planococcaceae > Ureibacillus > Ureibacillus suwonensis. Next base: position 1,629,315 of record NZ_CP151979.1, on the reverse strand, counting down.
TAGAAACGCGGCAGTTCGTACGGATTGAGGGTGGGACAAAACCTTCTTAATAAAATGAAAACAGCCCATGAAATTTTGTAACGAAATTTCATGGGCTGTTCTAAATTTTTAATACCTCTTGAAGCTCGTTATGTTTCAGCCTATATTTTTGAAAAGAAAAAATGAACCACTCCAAAACTTTTTAAAATATATAAAGTTTTTCGGTTAAGACCTTTTTGGATAATCTATATTTTTTAGACGGAAAAAATCCAAAACGTTACAATCATAATGAAATAATGAATATGGTTTCGCTTGATCCAATCGGTAAACTCCATTCATCGTTTACAATGATAAAATCCTTTCATCTTGCCCCTTGTCCCCATTTAATTCTTTTAGACTTTTTAAAGAAATATCTTCATAGTCCAAGCCCTTTCATGCATAGGATTGAAACAATAGCCGCAATGATGGAAACGTTTTCCCTACAAAATACCTCGAAACCCATAAAGCACAGCACTTGATTTTCAAGTCGAAAGGGGGGATTTGTACCTTTCATCCAAAATAATCCATCGATGTCCAACCCCTGATTCCAAACAACTTGAAGGAGGGGAAAAATGAAAAAGATCGGTCTGCTTACCCAAATCCTGATTGCCTTTGTTCTTGCCATTATTGCCGGCGTGATTGTGGGTCCCGGTATTGAAGTGGTCAAACCGCTGGGGGATTTATTTTTAAGGCTCATTAAATTTATCATTGTTCCGCTGGTGCTCGCATCGCTTGTTGTCGGTGTTGCGGGAACAGGGGATGTAAGACGCATCGGCAGAATGGGCGGCATTACGATTGTTTATTATTTGATCACCACTGCGATTGCGGTATTGATCGGTTTGATTTTGGCAAACCTTTTCAAACCGGGTTCAGGGCTCGATTTGAAACTATCGGAAGAAGCGGCTGAACCTGCGGAAGTGCCTGGCATTATTGATACGTTATTGAATATCATCCCTACGAATCCGATCCAATCCTTGGTTGAAGCCAATATGCTCCAAATTATCTTTTTCGCCCTTTTCCTCGGAATTGCCATTGCCATTGTCGGAGACCGGGCAAAACCTGTATACCACTTTTTCGATGGTCTTGCAGAAATCATGTATAAAATCACTCACATCATTATGAAAGTGGCTCCAATCGGTATTTTCGGATTGATTGCACCGGTCGTCGGACAATATGGCGCTTCAGTCCTGCTCCCACTCATCAAATTGATTCTCGTCGTATATGCGGGATGCATCCTTCATGCCCTGATTGTTTATTCAAGTTCCGTGAAATTGTTGGCCAACTTTAGCCCTGTAAAGTTTTTCAAAGGGATTTTGCCGGCCAGTCTGGTTGCTTTCAGTACTTCAAGCAGTTCCGCCACATTGCCGATCACGATCCAAAATACAGAAGAACATTTGGGTGTGTCCAAGAAAGTGAGCAGTTTTGTTTTGCCGCTGGGGGCTACAATCAATATGGACGGGACTGCGCTGTACCAAGGGGTATGTGTGGTGTTCATTGCACAGTTCTTGGGAGTCGATCTTTCATTTACGCAGCAATTGATGATCATATTGGTAGCCACTCTCGCATCGATTGGCACTGCGGGTGTTCCAGGGGCTGGACTGATTATGCTCACCATGGTGATTACAGCGGTCGGATTGCCGCTTGAAGCATTGGCCCTTGTTGCAGGGGTTGACCGGATTTTGGATATGATCCGTACATCCCTTAATGTTACTGGGGATGCCTCCGCTGCAGTGGTCGTTCAGTCATTCGAAGATAAGCACGGTGCAAAAACATCAGGTTGATGGAAGATTATAAGCAACCCGGATCGATGTTTGATCCAAGGTTGCTTTCTTGATTTCATGAATGGCAGCTGTGCCTTTCGCAACATGCATTCAAAGACCATCATATTGCTTTTTTATGGGGGCAGCGGATAATGGGATGGTTTTTCTGGAGCAATGTTTGAAATCATTTGTTAATATAATTTTAGTATCATGACCTAGGAGGAAACCCATGAAAATCAGACCGAAGCATTTAAATGAAGGAGACACTGTCGGAGTGATCGCCTTAAGCAATCCGGTTGATATGAAAATTCTTGAAAGCCAATTAAAGATATTCTCCGACATGGGATTGCGATATAAATTGGGACAAACGATCGGACGCCAAGGAGGTTATTTGGCTGGAAGCGATGAAGAGCGGGTGCGGGATTTTCATCAAATGATTGAAGATCCGGAAGTAAAAGCGATATTCTGTGTTTCGGATGGGTACGGTGCTGCAAGAATCGCCGACAAAATCGACTATCCGCTCCTTGAGGAACATCCGAAAATTTTTTGGGGATCTTCTGATATCACTTTTTTACATATAGCCATCCAACAATATGCCGATGTGGTGACTTTTCACGGCCCTTCCCTTACAACAATAGCGGATGACCGTTCGAAAAAAATGTTGTACCAATTGTTTGCACCGTATGAAATTTATTATGATGAAAGTCTGTCCCAACTGGAAGGGATTGTGCCAGGCGCGGTCCGGGCGGAAATCATCGGAGGAAACTTGAGCAGAATCGTCGATACCCTGGGCACCAAATTTGAAATTGATGTGCGCGGGAAAATTTTGCTTTTGGAAGAAGACCGATTGGGGATAGAGGAACTGGACCGCATGCTGAATCAGTTGAGACTCGCCGGAAAATTGAAAGAGGCAAGCGGCTTTGCCATTGGCAGTTTTGGTGACGGGGACATGTTACCTTTATTCAAAGAATATTTATGGCCATATAAAAAACCGGCAGTTGTCGGATTCCATATCGGGCATTCAACGCCGAACATCGGCATTCCGCTCGGGGTCGAGGCCATATTGGACGCCGATGAAAAGGTGCTGCGTCTGCTGCCGGGAGTGGAGTAAGTAGGAGATGGGTCTTTAATAGTTAGAGGTGATAACATGGACTGGATGAAAGTACTTTCTTTGGTTTGTATTGCATTGGGATTCATCATCGGAATATATGGTTTGAAGAAAAGATCCATTTTGACGGTCATATCGGGCATTTCATTTCTATTGATTCCGATTTTCTTTTCCTTTGGTTTTTATGGATTTATTTTATTCTTCCCACCATTGGTATTTATTTTTTCAAATAATCATTCAAAAAAACAATGAGTTATAAAGCCCGTATCGAATAAAGTTCTTCAGCAATCAAAAACAATATGAAGAATACCAGTATAGCGAATATTTCTCTTTTCTTTGTTTATGATGGCCTTCTCCAATGAAGAAATCCAAATAATTCCTATTTTTGTCGGAATTGCATTGGCTATACGCCCATTGGATGAACATGGGGAGGGGAAAAAAGAAGCAGGCTGTTTAGAAAGGGAACTTCCTAAACAGCCTGTTCTTATATAACGGCTGTACACAAAAAATTCAACTGTACGTATCTTGTTTTGAACCCTTTGCGTTAGTTGGTCATGGGTTAAAGGTGAAAAAGTGACAGGTCAACGGTAATTGGTTTACCAACTATGCATTGATCAAAGTGACAGCCGTTATACCCCGGGGAGGACTCTCACCGCCCCGGGGTAAATTCCATATTAGAAATATTTGGAGTCATCAAATTCGATTCGAACTTCATAGTTTTTGGCATTGATCAAATTGGATAGACGGTGCGCATCTTTTTCAAGCTGTATGGCTTTTTCCCGGTATTCACGGGGCTCATACATCGCCACTTCGTAAAGTACCTTACCTTCGCCAGTGGTCGTGTAAATTTTTTCTTTTTCGGAATTTCCCAGATCTTTATATAAACTTGCTTCTGCTCTCAGCTGTTTTGCCAGTTCAATAGCTTCCACAATCGGCATGGTTTCCCCTTTAAATTCAATGGTATGGTCAATGTTTGCCCGATAAATCAATTTGTCCAACGTGCGTACATCTTTTCTTACTTGCGCCAATTCCGCTTCGATTTCAGATACGGTTCTGCCGGATTGTTTCGGTGTTTCTCCTTTTTCGACAACGACGTGGGCATTATTATGGATTTCGTACACCAATTCTTGAATTTTTCTCGTTAAAATGCTTTTTAATTTGATGCCCTCGGCTAATGGGATGGTTTTCATTAGTTTCACCTCAAATCGTTATACTTGGACTTTCTGCAGTCAACACGGCCGTTGTAAATTCCCCGCCCGCCACTTGGGTAAACATTTTACCGCAGGCTGTGAGGAGTTCCTGGCAATCTTTTTCCTCCAAAGAAGGCCGTAAGTAAAAAATGTGCAATGCTTCTGTCGTTTCTTCTGTAACGCTTGTACGGACCGAATCCACAAAAGGGCTTCCGAAAGCGCCATGATCATCCTTGCTGAATAAAATATGATTTAATTTGTTGTACCGGCCGTTTAAACCTTCATAGCCGGTTTCTTCATCCCCTAATGAAATTTCAACGTCCCCTTCAATGTGTTGTACATCGTAAATGCCAATGGGAATTTCATATTGCAAAGAAAAGAAATTGTTCAAGTCTACCGCTAAATGGACAGGAGATAAATAGTTTTGCTTTGCCACTCTGCGCATCAGACTTTCAGCGGAATGGCGGTAACGGTTTGGATCTGCGCCAAGGGCTTTCCAAACGGTTCTCCATTCTTTGATGCCGGGGCGCTCTGTGACAGGGGTTTCTTGCAGCTCAAAATATAAGTTCTCTTGAAACAATTGGAACCGGCCTTTTATCATTTGAGGCGATGGTGAAACGACAATTTTGGTATAATGGATAATGCCGATTTTCAGATTCGGAATTTTAGAAAAGAGTCCTTGATTCACAGTAAGCTTCAACAACATTCACCTGCCAACAATTTGTAACCTTATTGTACCATAAATGTTTGAGGAAAGTAGTCGGATGTGTAATGGAGGGAGGTGCAAAATTGCGGCTCTTCCGGGCGGCAGTTTCGAGATGAACATTGAACAGTTAAAAAGTGATTTAATCGAATATGCGAAATCCATTGGGGTGGATAAAATCGGCTTTACCACTGCATCTCCTTTTGAGGAAATGAAAAATCGGTTGATAAGGCAGCAGGCATTGAATTACCAGTCCGGTTTTGAAGAACGGGATGTTGAGAAGCGGACGGATCCAAAAAAGCTGTTGCCGGAAGGGGAAAGCATTATTGCCATTGCCCTCGCTTATCCATCCAAAATGAAAAATCCGCCGGCAGGGAAAAAAGGGGAACGGAGAGGCATCTTCGCCAGAGCTTCATGGGGATTGGATTATCATGTGGCGGTAAAAGAACGGCTCGATTTGATGGAACAATGGCTGCGGGAAAGAGTGCCGGATGTCTCCGTGAAATCGATGGTGGATACGGGGGAATTGGTTGACCGGGCAGTTGCGGAACGGGCAGGGATTGGTTGGAGCGGGAAAAACTGCTCAATCATCACGCCGGAGTTCGGTTCATATGTCTACTTGGGCGAAATGATTACCAATATTCCTTTTCCGCCGGATGCACCGATTGAAAATGAATGCGGTGATTGCCGGTTGTGCCTGGATATTTGCCCGACTGGCGCATTGGTGGAGGCAGGACGGTTAAATTCAAAGCGATGCATCGCCTTTCTTACGCAGACGAAAGATTATTTGCCGGATGAATTTCGCAGAGAAATCGGAAACCGGGTTTACGGCTGCGACACGTGCCAAACGGTTTGTCCAAAAAATAAAGGAAAGGCGAATTGGATTCATGAAGAATTTATGCCGGATCCTGAATTAGCAAAGCCGCTTCTTGTGCCGCTATTGAACCTTTCGAATAAAGAGTTCAAAAGGAAATTCGGCACGATGGCGGGCTCTTGGCGCGGGAAAAAGCCGATCCAGCGCAATGCCATTCTCGCCCTTGCCCATTTTAAGGAGCAATCGGCGGTTCCGGAATTGATTGAATTGTTGAAGAATGATGAACGGCCGGTGATTCGCGGAACTTCCGCATGGGCTCTTGGCGTCATTGGAGGGGAGCAGGCGAAAGAAGCATTGCTTGAAGCCCTTCAGCAGGAAAAGGATGAAGAGGTGCTCCGTGAAATCGGAAAGGGACTGGAATTATTGGGACGAGGCTAGTCCCTATGATTTAGTGAAGTATAATAGAAGGAAGTGTCTAGTTTTGCCACTACATATCGTATTATATCAACCAGAAATTCCAGCAAATACCGGAAACATTGCACGCACTTGTGCCGCAACGAACACAACGTTGCATTTAATTCGGCCGCTTGGTTTTTCGACGGATGATAAAATGTTGAAACGGGCAGGGTTGGATTATTGGAAGCATGTGAATATCGTGTATCACGATTCCTTGGAAGATTTTCTTGAATATATGAAAGATGGAGAACTTTATTTGATTGAAACTTATAGCGATCGCCCTTATTCCGATTTTGATTTCAGCGACAAAGAGAAGGATATTTATTTCATGTTCGGAAAAGAAACGACCGGATTGCCAAAAGATTTTGCATATGAACACATCGACCGGGTGCTTCGAATTCCGCAAACGGATAAAGTGCGTTCCCTTAATTTATCGAATTCCGCGGCTATTATTATTTATGAAGCGCTGCGTCAACAAAATTTCCCGGGAATGGAATGAAAAATGGCGAAATGGGAGAACTGATGATTTTCCCATTTTGCTTTTTCTATGATGGGGTGTTTATTTTGCGGGGGTGTTGACTTGAGCGTATGTAGTGTCAGCTTGCCTGGAGTGGTAACTTGTACGGATGGGGTGTGATCTTGCTCGGATAGAGTGGGACTTGTGCGGATGGGGTGTTGACTTGCTCGGATAGAGTGGTGACTTGTACGGATAGAGTGGTGACTTGTGCGGATGGGGTGTGATCTTGCTCGGATAGAGAGTCAACTTGCTCGGATAAGGAGTTAGCTTGCTCGGATAGAGTGGTCACTTGCTCGGATAAGGAGTTAGCTTGCTCGGATAGAGTGGTCACTTGCTCGGATAAGGAGTTAGCTTGCTCGGATAGAGTGGTCACTTGCTCGGATAAGGTGTGCCCTTGCTCAGATAAGGCTTCAACTTGCGCGTATATGCATCAAATAGTGGATATGGTGACTCCTTTAGTGCTCATAGGATATCATTTGGAGCGGAAGCAACTCCCTTTAGTGCATATAGAGCAATAATTGGAGCGGATGGTGCCACTTTTAGTGCGTATAGAGCAACAATTGGAGCGGAAGCAACTCCCTTTAGTACATATAGAGCAATAATTGGAGCGGATGGTGCCACTTTTAGTGCGTATAGAGCAATAATTGGAGCGGATGGTGCCACTTTTAGTGCGTATAGAGCAACAATTGGAGCGGATACCTCCTCCTTTAGTGCATATAGAGCAACAATTGGAGCGGAAGCAACTCCCTTTCGTGCATTTAGAGCAACAATAGGAGCGGATGGTGCCACTATTAGTGCGTATAGAGCAACAATAGGAGCGGATACCTCCTCCTTTAGTGCATATAGAGCAACAATTGGAGCGGAAGCAACTCCCTTTCGTGCATTTAGAGCAACAATAGGAGCGGATGGTGCCACTATTAGTGCGTATAGAGCAACAATAGGAGCGGATACCTCCTCCTTTAGTGCATATAGAGCAACAATTGGAGCGGAAGCAACTCCCTTTCGTGCATTTAGAGCAACAATTGGAGCGGATGGTGCCCCCTTTGGTGCGTATAGAGCAACAATTGGAGCGGATACCTCCTCCTTTAGTGCATATAGAGCAACAATTGGAGCGGATGGTGCCACTTTTAGTGCGTATAGAGCAATAATTGGAGCGGATACAGCTCCCTTTAGTGCATATAGAGCAACATTAGGAGCGAATACAACACCCTTTAGTGCGAATAGAACAACATTAGGAGCAGATGCCCTCTCCTTTAGTGCATATAGAGCAATAATTGGAGCGGAAGCAACTCCCTTTCGTGCATTTAGAGCAACATTAGAAGCGGATGCCCCCAACTTTCGTGCGTATAGTGCAACCATTACCTTCTTTGCACATCCCACCTTAATTAAAGTGAATCCCCTGCAAATATCTCTCCAAAAAACTCCATCCTTCATGAAAAAAAGAGGCTGGGACAAAACTAGCTTCAAGATAGGAAAAAGGAGAATTTGAGCCAACTCAAATTCTCCTTTTTCCATTTCTCTCCATTATTTTTGGTCAGTTGATTTTTGTTGGCCGTGTATTTCCGTAAATTCACGGCCATTAAGGCAATCCCCATTTCATTTTCTACCTTCGATTTTCCTCGGACGGAAAATCGAGTGAAACGCAAATTAGCCTTCAAGAATCCAAAAACTGGTTCTACGTCAATTTTACGTTGACGGAAAATAGAACCTGCTTTTTCTTCTGAAAGCTTCGTTCTTACATATTCTTTTTGTTGTTCCCATTTTTCATTCACCATGACTTTTCGATGGTTGCCTTCCTTTGCTTTTGTACATGATGAACGGAATGGGCATCCTGAACAGTTTTCACATTCGTAAATTTTGAATTCTCGTTTGAAACCGGTCTTATCTGTACGTACAGAATGATATCTGAATGTTACACGTTGCTGATTCGGACACGTGTAGGTATCACTTTCTTCGTCATACGTCCAATTGTCTGGATGAAATGGATTTTGTTTATATTTCTTCTTTTGTTCCTTCTCATACATGGTATATGGAATGAGTGCCTCACATTTTCGATTCGAAAGGATGTCTTCATAGTTTGGTTCACTACCATAACCAGCATCTGCGACAATGTACTTTGGCAACGGAAAATAATCCTTTTCTATCTCATTCAAGAACGGAATTAATGTACGTGTATCAGTAGGATTTGGAAAGATGCTATAAGCTAGTGCGTATTGACCTTCTGTTGCGATTTGTACGTTGTATCCAGCTTTCAATTGACCGTTTTTCATATAGTCGTCTTTCATTCGCATGAACGTCGCATCCGGGTCGGTTTTGGAATAACTATTTCGTTCCCCCAAGATGTCCAAGGCTTTTTGATACTTTTGTTTGCGTAGAATGAAGTCTATTAATTGTTTGTACGCTTGTTTTGGATATTTTCGTTCGCTTCTTAATGCTTTTCGTTCTGTGGCATCGGGCGATGATTCGATTTTTTGGTCATATTCCTTAATGACTTCATCGACTTGTTGCACCATTTGAGCGAGTTCTTCTACGGACAATTCCCCATCACTTTCCCGCTCCATTTCAGGGATGATTTCTTTTTCTAATAGTTCGTTGTATAACTGATTGGACTTTTCAATTAAGTTTTGGTTGTATTTTTCAATGGATTTCTTCCATACGAAAGTAAATTTATTGGCATTCGCTTCAATCTTCGTACCATCGATAAAAATGGCTTCTTGATCGATTAACTTTTCTTCCACCAGTTGGCAACGGAATTGGACAAAACATTGACGAATTAATTCTTTTACTTCCGGATGCACACGAAAACGATTGATCGTCCGATAACTTGGTTCATATCCTTGTGCCAACCACATCATTCGTATACTGTCCTTTAATAGCGCTTCAATTTTTCGACCTGAAAAGACAGACTGCGAATAGGCACACAAAATAATTTTTAGCATCATGCGTGGATGATAAGCAGGACAACCTGTATTTCGAAGAAACGGCTGGAAGGCTTCATCTGGAATACTTTCAACTAAATGGTGAATGTGGAAGGCAATATCATTTTCTTGTAATTTTATTTCTAAATCTAGAGGCAAAACTAATTGATTCATGTTATAATATTTGAACATAAGGACCCTTCTTTCTGTTAGGTTTTGTGTGCTAACTTAATTTTAACAGAAGAGGTCCTTATTTTTTATTGAAAAAATGAAAAACAGCCCATGAAATTTCATTCCAAAATTTCATGGGCTGTTTCCATTTTAGAGGGGGTTTTGTCCCAACCTCCCCATAAACATAATATCCATTTATTCCCCATCCAATGTAAAAACAATTCGAATGCCGGAAGGATCAACAGTGGAAAATGCCTGGCTTCCACCAAATTTCGGAGCCTCTTCAAATATCTCCACTACATGCCCCAGCTCTTTCAAATTCTTTTTCACTAACTCTGCTTTTTCCTCATTATCCATCACCAATGTATAGGACTTCAATCCAACACTGTTTTCCGGAGCAGGGGAGCCTCCCAAGCTTTCCCAAGTATTCAAACCGATATGATGATGATATTTTCCGGTTGAGATGAAAAGTGCCCGGCTTCCGTATCTTGTCACCACTTCAAACCCTAAAGCCTTCGTATAAAATGCTTCCGTTTTCCGCAAATCAGCGACGGATAAATGAATATGTCCCATCACCGTTCCTTCAGGCAATCCATTCCAAGTGCCATCTGCTATTGCTAGAAGAGAACGGAAATTCACCGGTTCCGTCGTCATATAAACCGTATTCCCATTCCAAATCCATTCCTCTTCCGGCCGGTCCGCATACACTTCAATGCCGTTTCCATCCGGATCGTACAAATAAATCGCTTCACTTACATGGTGGTCGCCTGCACCAATCGGAACATTCAGTTCGGAAATATGCTGGATGAAATTCCCTAAATCTTTCCGGGTAGGAAGCAGAATCGCAAAGTGGTAAAGGCCGGTTTGCCCCCTTTGCAAAGGCAATGCATCCTTCACTTCTTCGATGGATAAAATGCTCGTTTTTCCATCCGTTGTAAAGGCGGCCGTATGATCCGTCTGCTCCAAAACTTGAAATCCGATGACATTTTTATAATACTCCACGGAACGCTCCAAATTGGACACTTTTATTTGAACATGAGAAACATACGTGTTCGGTTTTTTATGAAAATGTGTTGTCATTTCCTATCTCCTTCAGTTAATTATTTTCACAAACTTACTTTATGTAACTAAGTTTATTTTGATAAGCTGAAAATGTCAAGAAAATAAAAAGGCAATCCCGATTAATCAGGATTGCCTTTTTATGATAGCTCTAATAAGTAAGAGATTATTCTTCTTTATAATCTCCTTCACGGCCTGCTGTTAAAATCGCTGTGATAAATGATAGACATACAATAAGAATTAAAACAGTACCCATGGAAGTATACCTCCTAAGTAATTGATATCTCTAATTTAGTATAGCTGAATTAAATTAAGTTTACTATATCATTTTTTTTAACGTTTTGTTCACAATATCTAGTATCAACATAAGGAGGGATCATTGTGGAAAATCGGAATGAAATGCCTGAAAGCGGACATATGACAAATAATATGGAAGACTGCATCTGGTTGGGAAAACAGATGGATCGATTGAGGGACGGGGAGCAGCTGGAGGAGGATAATCGCATTCCGGATCCGATCCAATCGGATGTGGTCGACCATCCAAATAAAGATGAAAGATTGAAAAGGAGAAACTGAAAAAATTCAGAGGATGTCCACAAAGCATCGACTTTATGAACATCCTCTTCAATCCTTTACGCTTGCACTTTATAATCTTTTAATTCTTCGCGCAGTTTCGCTTTCAGGAATTTGCCGACTGAAGTTTTCGGAATTTCTTTTAAGAAGACCACATCATCCGGAATCCACCATTTTGCAAATTGGCCGCGCAAGTAATCAAGCAGTTCTTCTTTGGTCGCCTGTTTTCCTTCTTTTAAAACGACACATGCCAGTGGACGTTCCTGCCATTTTTCATGAGGAATGGCGATCACCGCCGCTTCCAACACCGCTTCATGGGTCATGAGGGCATTTTCCAAATCGACGGAAGATATCCATTCGCCGCCGCTCTTGATCAAATCTTTCGTACGGTCCGTAATTTTGATATAGCCTTCCGGTGTCACAACCGCGATGTCTCCTGTATAGAGCCAACCGTCGCGGAACGCTTCTTTTGTTCGTTCATCTTTGTAATATTCATGGGCAATCCAAGGACCACGAATGCGAAGTTCTCCCATCGTTTTTCCATCCCAAGGAACAACACCTTCATCATTGACAACTTCCGTATCAAGCAACGGAACAGTGAGCCCTTGCGTTGCGCGTATATCCAATTTTTGCTCCCTTGTCCAATCTTCCATTGCGGAAGTATAGTGGGAAAGGGATACAATCGGTGATGTTTCCGTCATACCGTAGCCGACGATGAACGGAACATTATATTTGTCTTCAAAGGCTTGAATGAGCCCTTTTGGTGAAGCGGAACCGCCGGAAACTATGCCTCTTAAAGAAGAAAGATCCCGAGGGTTTTTCTCCTGCTCCTGGAGAACGCCGAGCCAAATCGTTGGCACCCCTGCAGTCAATGTCACTTTTTCCTGTTCGATTAAATCAAGCAGTAAACTTGGGGTAAAATGTGGACCAGGCAAAACTTGTGTTGTACCGTAATTCACTGCGGCAAATGGCATTCCCCATGCATTCACATGGAACATTGGCACAACCGGCATGATGACATCTTTTTCACATATGCCCATGCTGTCCGCCAACCCGAGAATCAAACTATGAAGCACCAACCCGCGGTGCGTATACACAACCCCTTTTGGCATTCCGGTCGTTGCACTTGTATAACAAATGCCTGCCGGGGAATTTTCGTCTAAATTTTCAGGAAATTCAAATTCGTCCGCTTCCTCGATCAATTGCTCATACGAGTGCACATTAGGGAAAGAGGATTCAGGAACCGTTTTATCATCCTGCATGACGACAATATGTTTCACTGTCTTCAAATACGGAATGGCTTTCTCAAATAATGGGAACAGGTCCCCATCAACCAATAAAATTTCATCTTCGGCATGATTGATTACATAAATGATATGTTCCGGTGAAAGGCGGATGTTGATCATATGCAAGACGGCGCCAGCGCAAGGTACTGCAAAGTATGCTTCCAAATGACGGTGATGGTTCCATGCGAAAGAACCTACTTTCGTACCAGGTTTCATGCCCAGCTTTGTAAGAGCGCTTGCAAGTTTCCTCGTGCGTTTGACATATTCTTTGTAAGGAATACGGTGAATTGTGTCCGGGGCTGTACGGGAAATGATCAATTTCTCCGGATAGTAGCGCTCAGCCCGTTTTAAAAAGCTTGTCAATAATAAAGGTGTGTCCATCATATAAACATACTCCCCCTTTGTTTGATCCCTCTCAATTTATATATTTTGAGAAAGAAGATTTTATAACTTAAATTTACTACTTATTACAGAATATTTTAACTTAAAAGAGAAAATATTGCTATTTTTTTACGACATTTTCTATGATAAAAGATTCATATACTAATTCTAATAATTTCGATTGAAACGATATGATTTATTTCTTGAAAATTTTCAGTTTATAATAGTGTTAATGAATGTTGAAGGAGTGATTTTATGGCAATACCGACAAAAACATTGGCCAATGGGGTTGAGATGCCTTATTTGGGGTTGGGCGTTTATAAAATGGAAGACCGGGAAGAAGCGTTGAATGCGATTTCTAAAGCGTTGGAGCTGGGGTATCGGGCGATTGATACTGCCGCACTCTACAACAATGAAAGGGAAGTGGGGGAAGCCATCCGTGAAAGTGGCATTCCGCGGGAGGAAATTTTCGTGACAACGAAAGTATGGAATAGCGACCAAGGTTATGATGAAACCCTCCGCGCCTTTGAAACATCTTTGAAAAAATTGGGGTTGGATTATGTGGATCTTTATTTGACCCACTGGCCGGTGGAGGACAAATTTGTGGATACTTTCCGTGCCATCGAGCGGCTGTATGAGGAAAAGTTGATCCGCGTGCCAGGGGTATCCAACCACCATCAGCATCATTTGGAAAAACTCTTTGCATACGCGAATGTGAAGCCGATGGTGAATCAAGTGGAATGCCATCCATATTTGCAGCAGGATGAATTGAGAGCGTTTTGCGCAGAGCACAATATTGCGGTCACAGCATGGGCGCCGATTGGCAAAGGCCGCATTTTAAATGATGAAACGTTGGTGAAACTGGCGAATAAACACGGAAAAACTCCTGCACAAATTGTGTTGCGCTGGCACTATCAAAACGATACAATCACCATTCCAAAATCCGTAACGCCAAGCCGCATTGCGGAAAACATGCAAATATTCGATTTTGAACTATCGGATGAAGAGATGGCGGAAATTAAAGCGATGAATAAAAATGAACGTTTCGGCCAAAATCCGGACAATTTCCATTTTGATTTTTAAGCAAATTTTCGGCATTCTTGAAAGCGGAAGTACATCACGATCATTTGGTGATGTACTTTTTATTTAAAGGTACTGAAATGAACGGGATGGGATTCATGAAAGGGAAATTATTTAAGGGGATATTTTTTGGTTTTCTGATTGCCGGCTTATTGATTTGGATGGCCGTATCTACTTATCAGATTTAGAAGTATAGCTAATGATGAGGATTCTTCCCTTGATTTGGAGACGATAGAGGAACATTATTCCGTCATGCTGGATTTGAGCGATCCGGAAAGCAATATAGGAAAAGTTTTATATGATGATGGGGATCATCAAATTTATGTTTCTGGGGTTATTGTGGACAATCCCCTTCAAGAAAAAAAGGGATAAGAATCAAGCCTGACCCAAAAGGACAAATTGGTCAGGCCCTTTTTATGTTATTGCAGGGAAACAGCAGCGCCTTCCTGATCTTTTACAAGGATTTTTTTATTTAAAAACGTATGCTCAAATTCCAATTGAATGGCGTGAAGCTTGTAATTGCCCGTTTTCGATTTCCGGGCTCCATATAAAGTGTCCCCCACAATCGGGTGGCCGATATGCGCCATGTGCACCCGGATTTGATGGGTGCGTCCCGTCTCCAACTGCAAATGAACAATCGTTGAATGTGCTTTTCTCTCGACTACCTTAAAGTGGGTTACTGCATGTTGCCCGGATTTGGAAACGATTCGGCGGGTCGGATGATGCCGGTCTCTTCCGATGGGGGCATTGATGGTGCCGCTTTTTTCTTTGATTACCCCTTGAACTTCCGCTTCATAAGTCCGGATGATGGATTTTTCCTCAATCATGCGGTCAAAAACGGATTTGGCAATCGGGTGTTTGGCCACAATTAAAAGCCCTTCCGTCCCCTGATCGAGCCGGTGGACATGCTCTCCATACACCAAGCCTTTCCCGTTCAAATAAGCCATGACATGATTCATGCAAGTATCTTTATCTTTTTCCTCATTCGGATGGGTGCTCATCCCTTTAGGTTTGGAAACAATCAAAATATGTTCGTCTTCGTACCGGATATTTACATTGCATTCCTTGGCCGGCGGATAATCCGATTGAGGAACATCCAATGAAAAATGGAGAATGGTCCCTTTGGCTAAAGGTTCGTTCCATTTCACCGATTCTCCGCCCGCATTTTTCACCGCTTTCGCCATCCTTAGTTCATGAACCAGTTTTTTGCCCAGCCGCCATTTTTCCCTCAACAGCGATTCTACCGTCAAACCATCTTGCGGAATTTCATATTGAAACTGCATTTCATTTCCTCCATAGAAAAATCGTGTCCGTTATGAACACGATTTCCAAATTCTTTATTTTAATACCACTTCTTTAAAGAATTGGCGAATGTTTTCATCAGGGTGTGCCCCCACCATACGGTTCACTTCTTTTCCATCTTTAAAGAAAATCAATGTCGGTGTTGCTTCCACATGATACTCGTCCCAACCTTCTTCATACTCCAAAATGTTTAGTTGGTCGATATGAACACCCATTTCCTCTGCAATCGGCATGAGCCGCGGCGTCATTTCTTTGCAGTGCGGACATTCAGGACTGAACAAGTAGGCAACAACCGGTTCACCTGATGCAATTTTTTCTCTTAAATCATCCGGTAAGATAATATTTTGATAATTTTCATCGTCCAATAAATCAATGGTGGATTGTCTCAAATTGTCCGTTCCGTATGGATTGTTTTCCAGCTTGCTTTTGTTTGATAAATTTGTCAAGACAATGATAATTCCGAATAAAATGACAACAACGGCAGCAATAATTCCTAGTTTTTTCAACTATTGATCCTCCTTCATCACTTTCAACATATAAAAGCTGGTGATCGCAATTAAAATAAAGGCAACCAACGCCAAAAATGGGATGGTGATAAAGCCGAGCCAGTTAATATATTCCCCTGTACATGGAACTCTTCCGCATGCTGGTGCGCTTTCAGCCAAAAAGTCCAATTTTTGGATTCCATAATGGTAAAGGGAAATCGCTCCGCCAATACAAGAAAATACGGCTGTTGTCACAGCAATGCGCGCATTTTTTTGGATATATGCCACAAGGGTAATGAGCACAATCGGATACATGAGGATCCGTTGATACCAGCAAAGTTCACATGGTTCATAACCGCGAACTTCCGAAAAATATAAAGAACCCAGTGTTGCTACCAATGATACTAACCATAAAAATAGCAAACTATTCTCCAATTTTTTTTTCATTTCAACTCTCCTACTAGATTATTTTCCATGCAGTTTAGATTATAAATTGTTTTGACTTCGAAGTAAAATGAAATCATTTCGAATTCAAGAAAAATGAATCTCATTCAAAAGTCTGAGGGTGCAACAAATGCGAGAGAAGTAAGGGAGTGATATGATTACATTACAAAGTATTTGTCGAGGTGTGCCATGGCAGTGAATGACCATTCCAATATCACATTGTTAAAAGAGATTGCAGAATTGCTGAATGAGGAAACGGAATTAATCCCGATGCTGAGGGGTGCGCTGAGAAAGCTTTTGAACGGGACAAATTTCAGCACCGGCTGGATTTTCTTCATTGATGAAAAAGGGAAGATTGATCTTGTTGTTCATGAAAATTTGCCGGAGGGTTTGCGCCACAATAACTGCCAATATTTGAAAAAGGGCGGTTGCTGGTGCGTATCCCGATTCCGGCGTGACCAATTGAAAAAAGCGTCAAATATCATTGAATGCCAACGAATTGAAAATGCGATTGAAGCGAAGGTGGGGGATACGGCGGGAATCACCCATCACGCAACAGTGCCATTGCAATCAGGGAATGAACGGTTCGGCATATTAAATGTGGCCACTCCTTACACCGTTGAATATACCGAAGAAGAGTTGGAACTGCTGGAATCGGTGGCATTCCAAATCGGATCTGCCATCAAACGCATCTACTTGACGAAACAAGAGCAGGAAATGGCTTTGGTCCGGGAGCGGAATCGTTTGGCCCGCGATTTGCACGATTCTGTCAACCAGCTGTTGTTTTCCGTCACATTGACGGCCCGTGCAGGAGTGGAGATGACGGAGGATGAAGATATAAAAGAAACATTTAAAGAAATCCAGAATTTGACCCAATCCGCCTTGACGGAAATGCGGGCGCTCATTTGGCAATTGAGGCCACAAGGTTTGGAAAGCGGTTTGATTGATGCCATCAAAGCTTACGCGGAAATGTTAAAAATAAAGTTGACCATCAATGTTTCGGGCGTGATTCAATTTCCTTCGAGGGTGGAAGAAACGCTTTTCCGCATTGCCCAGGAAGCTTTGAATAATATCCGGAAACATGCAGGAGTGCAGGAAGCGACCATTTATCTGACGGTGACCAAAACGGACATCTTGCTGGTGATCAAAGATGAAGGCAGAGGTTTTAAAATCGATCAGGATGCCAAAATCCCTTCGATGGGTCTCCAATCGATACGGGATCGGGCCACTGCGCTTGGCGGAACGGCTGAATGGGTATCAGAAATCGGCAAAGGAACGGAATTGTTTGTCCGGTTGCCTTATTGAGGAGGGAAGTAGATGATACGTGTATTAATTGCGGATGACCATCATGTGGTCCGCAGGGGATTGCAGTTTTTCTTAAAAACCCAAAAAGATATTGAAGTCGTGGGGGAAGCGAAAAACGGGGTGGAAGCGGTTCAGCTCGTGGAACAATTGAAACCGGATATCGTTTTGATGGATTTGGTCATGCCGGAGATGGACGGAATCGAAGCGACGAAAAAAATCAAAGCCAGATGGCCGGAAGTGCAAATATTGATGTTGACAAGCTTCTCCGATAAAGATCACGTCGTTCCGGCCATTGAAGCGGGAGCGGCGGGATATCAATTGAAGGATATTGAACCGGATGATTTGGTCAATTCCATCCGGCAAGTGATGCGCGGGGAAAGCATCATGCATCCGGTGGCGACGACGCAGCTGGAGGAAACGTTGAAGGAAGAAGAAAATTTGCCGCACATCAAAAATCCGTTGACACCAAGGGAGAAAGATGTGCTGGCTGAACTGACGAAAGGCAAAAGCAACAGGGAAATCGCTTCTTCATTGTTCGTTACGGAAAAAACGGTGAAAACCCACATTTCAAATATATTTGCGAAGTTGGAAGTGCAAGACCGTACACAAGCAGCCCTCTATGCAGTCAAACACGGTTTGACGGAAGGAAGCGGAGAAGGGAAGTAGTTGATGAAATGGGCAAAACCAGGAACCGAATCGTTCTTGGTTTTGCTCTTTTTGAAAAGGAAACCTTATCCGTAAGCTGTACTGTATCAAAGGAGGAGGTATCCGCACCAATTGTTGAGGTAAATGCATCAAATAAGAAGGTAACTCATAAAAATTAACATGCCACAAATAAAAAAATGCCCAAAAACCGATCACCATCGACTTTTGGACAACGCAAGCCTATCCTTAATCTTTCCCTGAATATTCTTCATGAGGTTCAATATGTACGAGAGCGGTGCAATTGATGTCAAACCTTTTGACCGTTGACTCAATCTTTTCTGTAATCCGGTGGCTTTCCCAGACATTCAAGTAAGGATTTACGGTCACAGTCACTTCAATGAATGTAACATTGCCATGTTTTCTCCCTTTGATATCCACCAATTCGATAACCCCATCAACGTTTTTGATCAATGCGGACAATGTTTCAATTTCTTCCGTATCAAAAGCGTCCGTCAGTGTTTGCACCGCTTCCCAAAAGATTTCGACGGCAGTTTTAATAATGATGATTCCAATGAATAACGCGGTGATGCTATCGATGATTGGAAAGCCGATAATGGCCGCAACAATCCCGATGGCTGTTCCAACGCTTACCAATGCGTCGGAACGGTTATCAAAAGCGGCCGCTTTCAACGCGGAACTGTTAATTTTTTTGGAAAGGGCCAGGTTATACCGGTATACGATATACATGACAAGCGCACAGCCTAAAGCGACATAGATCGTCAAAGTGGAAGGGGTTTCACGGACAGGGTCAAATATGTTCATGACTGAATTATAGATAACCTCTAATCCGACTCCCATCATAATGAATGAAGCGACCAATGAAGCAACCGTTTCCGCACGCAGATGGCCATATTGATGATTTTCATCGGGGGGACGCTGGGAAATTCTGAGACCAATCAGGACGGCGATGGATGAGATGATATCGGTTGAGTTGTTGAGTCCATCGGCTCTTAATGCTTCCGAAGCTCCCAAATAGCCGATGATGAGTTTTATTGCGCTTAGAAAGATGTATGTTCCAATGGAAAGCCAGGCGCCTTTTTCCCCTGCCCGTAAATTTGTATAAAGCTCCACTTTTTTTCCTCCCTGCAAAAGTTCCGAACATGACAAAACGACTTTCTTTTGCAAGAAAGTCGTTTTGATATCATCACGTTATTCGGCAATTGAATATAAATCTGTTTGTTGTTCTTCTGGCAATTTGATGACCTCAATGTATAAAATATGGTGACCATCCAATTCTTTGATTTTGAATTCGTAGCCATCATAAACAAAGCTGTCACCTTCAACGGCATCGTAGCGTTGAGTCCAGAACCAACCACCGATTGTATCAATATCTTCATCATCAATATGAATATTTAACATTTCATTGACGTCTTCAATTAGCATTTTTGCATCTATAATGTAATGGCCATCGCTGATTACTTGTACTTCAGGAATTTCATCTTCGTCGAATTCGTCTTGGATATCTCCGACGATTTCTTCGATGATGTCTTCGATGGTTACCAATCCGGAAGTACCTCCGTATTCATCCATTAAAATCGCCATGTGTATACGATCATGTTGCATTTTCAATAACAGGTCGCTGATTGGGACCGTTTCAATTACCCGAATGATTGGCTGCATATAATCCATAATGGGTTTGTCTGCATTTTTTGGATCTTTGATATATGCAGTTAATAGATGTTTCAAGTTCACTAATCCAAGCACGTGGTCTTTGTCGCCATCAATGACCGGATAGCGGGTGTATTGTTCCACTTCCATTACTTCGAATACTTCTTTTAAAGTTACGTCCTTTTCGATCGCTGTTATTTCTGTTCGCGGCACCATAATTTCTTTGGCTGTGCGGTCTGAGAATTCGAAAATACTGTTCATATATTCAAATTCCGAATATTTGATTTCACCGCTTTTGAAGCTGTCAGCCATGATCATACGAAGCTCTTCTTCCGTATGGGCCGAGTCGCTTTCATTGAAAGATTTCACGCCGAATAATCTTGCCAAACCACGGGCAGACATATTTAACAAGTGAATGAATGGGTACATCACTTTATAAAATGTATACAGCGCTCCTGAAAAATTAAGTGTCACCCATTCGGCCTTTGTAATCGCTAACGTTTTTGGCGCCAACTCACCGGCAACCACATGGAGATACGTTACGATACTGAAGGCGATAATGAATGATACAAACTCGGTTATAGGTCCTGATACGCCAATCCATTGGAATAATGGATGCAATAACATTTGTACGGTAGGTTCCCCTAACCAACCTAAACCTAATGAAGTAATGGTAATCCCTAATTGACATGCCGACAAATATTCATCGAGGTTGTCGAGCAACTTTTTCGCCTTGATGGCTTTTTTGTCGCCTTCTTCAACCAATTGATCGATACGTGTTGCCCGAACTTTGACAATCGCAAATTCGGTGGCAACGAAAAATCCTGAAAGTAAAATTAATAAGACAAAAATTGCTAACTTTATGGTCAGCCCTACTATGTCTCCGTCCAAATACTTTCCTCTTTCAACGCCCGAATGAGGGGTGAAACGAGGAGTACACCTCCTACAAAAAAATTGATTTCAATAAAATAATAATAGCGTATTTTTGTTGAAAATACAAATTATCGTCTCTGAAATTTTCAGAAGATTGTGAGCGATACTATTTATTATATTATGCGATTTTCTGCGTAATTTTAAATCCTCTGATGAAAGAATAATTTATCCTTATTATGGACCGATGTTTGAAAGGGCCTGAATGAAACAATATTGAATAATGATCGTATTAAACAGTATGGGCTAATATTTTTGTCCAAAAGTGGCATCTGCTATAATGAGAAATCATAGTTTGAAGAAAAGAGGATTTTAATGGAAGCAGTATTAGTCATACTATTCATGGCAATTGTCGGCGCAATCATCGGGAGTGCGACAAATTTTCTGGCAATCAAAATGATTTTTAGACCTTATAAACCAATGTATATCGGAAAATGGAAGTTGCCCTTCACGCCCGGCTTGATTCCGAAACGCAGGGGGGAACTTGCAAGGCAAATCGGAATCACGGTCAACGATTATTTATTGACGCCGGATGTCATCAAAAACAAATTGTTCTCTCCGGAAATCCGGTTTGCGATTTTGCAGTTTGCCCAAACCAAAGCGGAAGAAGCGATTTTTTTAAACAACAAAACATTGAAGGACTGGCTGGAACTGGCCGGATTCAAAGATGTGCCTGAAAAAGTCGAAGGGCGAGTGGATGAATTTATTGAAAAACAATTTGTTGCATTAAAACAAACCTTGTCCACAAAACCGATCGAAGAAATCGTGCCGGAAGACATCATGAAAACGGTGGATAAAAAAGTTCCGGAATTGGTGGATACTTTGCTGCTTAAAGGGGAAGATTATATTTTATCTTCCAGCGGAGAAATTACCATTAAAAATTTATTGAATGATTTTCTCGCATCCAAAGGAACGCTCGGCGGCATTTTCCAAATGTTTCTCAGCGATTCATCTTCCATTGTGGCAAAGATCCAGCATGAGCTTGTACGCATTCTCCGTTCATCGGAAACAAAACATTCAATTGTGAATATCATGAATGATGAATGGGAAAAAGTTAAAAAACGTCCTATCATGAATTACTTAAATGAGATACAATTAGAACCAATACTAATGAATATCCAATCCTACGCCAAAAAAGAATTGGCCATTGACGAGCGGTTGAATAAAACGATTCATTACTACTTCCCAAATGGACACGAATGGGTCAAGTATGAGATAATGCCTAAAGTTGTCGATAAAGCATTGGAAATCGCCGAATCCCACCTTGAAGATGTGCTGAAGCGATTAGATATAAAAGAAGTTGTCCGCGAACAGGTGGATTCTTTCCCAATCGAAAAATTGGAAGAGATTGTAGTGGGCATTGCAAGCCGCGAGTTGATGATGATCACCTTTTTAGGCGGATTTTTGGGTGGGTTGATTGGTATCGTGCAAGGCTTGATTGTACAATTGTTAAATTAAAATGAATAGGAATGATAAAATGAGCAATTTTTTGGAAACAATCCAACAGGTAGAAGCTTCCATCAGTCAAACGGAAGAATTTCAACAATTAAAAGGGGCGGTTGAAGTCGTTCGTAATGACGATGAAGCAAGAACAATTTTCACACAGTTCCGTGATGCCCAATTAAAATTGCAACAAATGCAAATGCAAGGGGAAGAATTGCAAGAGGAAGAATTATTCTATTTGCAAAAAGTGTTCCAACTTGCGGAAGCAAATCCTAAAATTACAGCGTTATTTGAAGCTGAAATGGCATTAAGCCGCCTGATTGATGAATTGAATCGTTCTTTAATCAAACCGATCCAATCCATTTACGAAGGGCTATAAGAAAGAACAGAATGGACCGCACGGAAAGGTGTGGTCTTTTTTATTGCCATAAAAAAACAGAAGTGAATGGATGGTCAATCAGGACGTTCACTGATAAAATTAAGTTCATCTGAGAGACAACATTAAAGGAAGAGGTATGGATGAAAAAAATTTTGGTTCATGAACGTTTTAAGCAAGATTGGATTCAAGTATTGACGCATATCGCGAACCTATTTTTCGAAGATAGTAAACTCTATGAATCGATAGAGGATCCGGATCTATCCGTTCATTTTCAATATAAACAGGAAAATAATTGTTATTCCACGGCGTGCCAATTGGAAGTGGACGGAAAAACGTTTTACAGTACATATTCCAAGCAATATGACAATGATGGAAATGACCGGGAGCAAAACATCCGCATGAAGCGGGCGTTGTCCCATGTATTGTTGGACGTTTTGGAGCAATATACGGGAATCGCGCAACAGTGGGGGATTCTAACCGGCGTTCGTCCAACGAAACTTTATCATAAATTGAGAAAACAAGGCCTTGCCCGTGATGACATTAATGAAGTGCTCAAAAAGGATTTCCGCGTATCCGACGAAAAAATTACTTTATTAAATTCCATAGTGGAGCGGCAACTCACAACCATTCCGGATTTGGATGAAATCGGGAAAGAAGTATCTGTTTACATCGGCGTTCCTTTCTGCCCGACAAAATGCGCCTATTGCACCTTCCCTGCCTATGCCATCGCACCGAACCGGAAGACGGGAAGGGTGGCTTCTTTCCTTGATGCATTGCACATCGAGATGCGGGAAATTGGAAAATGGCTGAAGGAACATGATATGAAAGTGACATCGATCTATTGGGGTGGCGGCACGCCGACATCCATTGAAGCGGAGGAGATGGATGCCCTTTACCAAACGATGTATGAATCCTTTCCGAATCCGGAAAACATCCGGGAAATTACGGTGGAAGCGGGCCGTCCTGATACGATTACACCGGAGAAATTGGCCGTATTGAAAAAGTGGGGAATTGACCGCATTTCCGTCAATCCGCAAAGTTATACGGATGAAACGTTGAAAGCGATCGGCCGACGTCATTCGGTGCGGGAGACCATCGATAAATTTTGGCTCGCCCGCAATTCAGGCATGAACAATATCAATATGGATTTGATCATCGGGTTGCCAAATGAAGGGATAGAAGAATTCCGGCATTCCTTGAATGAAACGGAGAAGCTGATGCCGGAATCGTTGACGGTACATACTTTATCCTTTAAACGGGCTTCCGAAATGACAAAAAATAAGGATAAGTACAAAGTGGCGGACCGGGCGACGGTGGCACGGATGATGGAGATGGCCCAGGAGTGGACCCGCGCAAACGGCTACCATCCGTATTATTTGTACCGGCAGAAAAATATTTTAGGGAATTTGGAGAATGTCGGCTATTCAAAGCCTGGCGAGGAAAGCATCTACAATATCGTCATTATGGAAGAAGTGCAAACGATTGTGGGAATCGGATGCGGCGCCGCCTCCAAATTCGTTAATCCGGAAACCGGAGCAATTACCCAATACTACAATCCAAAGGAACCTTTCCAATATATTGCTTCTTTTGAAGGGGCTATCGAGAAAAAAATTGAGATGTTGGATCAGTTGTATGGGGTGGAATTGAAAAAATAACAGTTTGGCGATTAAGTTAATCCCTTTGGCGATAATGCAATGGGGAGTGGCGATTAACTGCCTGCTACTTGCGATTATCGCTATAATCAAGGGATGAAATTTCACGATTGGCGAATATGTTCACAATTTTGGCGATTAAAATTCCGAATCCGGCGATAATAGTCAACATTTTGGCGAATATCATTTTCACGACAATAAAATAAAATGGCTGGCAGAAATACGTTTAGCCAGCCATTTTTCTTTTTCAGTGCGGGAAAAGAATCTTAATGAGGAAATCACTCTATTTCCTTTACAACCGTTCCGGCAAAACGGTCCTGGGCAAGTCTCGAGCCGTCTTCCCCTTCGTAAGCTTCCCGGTCTTTCAAATAGGCGAAAGGTCCAAGCGTATCGCGATAAGCGCAGCGCTTTAGAATTTGTTTGCATGTCGGTGTTGAGCCGTCTTCACTTTCAAGCTTCAATCCCATCATTTTATAGCCGATCGTCTGGCCGCCGCATTTGAATTGGGCGTATTCCAATCCCCAAAATACGGCAGTCGGCGTCACCACATTATGTACAAATTCACTTTTCACCTTTTTCCGTAAAAAGTATTCAATGGTCAGGGAAAGGGCTGTGGAGATCCCCAAATCAATCGCGCAGGCTTTTAACCGTTTTTTTGTCAATTCTTTCATCATGCCACCTCATTTTTAGTTTCTGAAAATGTCCGCCATCTTCCAAAATGCCAAATAACGCCCACCAATTATCCGCGGGCGTTATTCACTT
Source organism: Ureibacillus sp. FSL W7-1570 (assembly GCF_038593265.1). Classification (GTDB taxonomy): domain Bacteria; phylum Bacillota; class Bacilli; order Bacillales_A; family Planococcaceae; genus Ureibacillus; species Ureibacillus suwonensis. Next base: position 1,604,266 of record NZ_CP151979.1, on the reverse strand, counting down.
ATGGATTAATTGTTGATAAACAATTCAAAGACGCTGCCATAGTCGTCATATGCATATTTTTTATTCATATTGGTCAACCAATCATTCGTAAATTCGGCGATCGCTTTGAAGGATTCTGCCGGAGAACCTTGCGCCATTCCGTGGGAAATGCTTTTTTGCGCATATTCCAAACTGTCTTGGGCAAATTTCATATATTTATCATTGTATTTCATGATGCGTTCCATTTCAACAAGCGCTTTGTACAAATCTTTGACCTTGTCCAATTCGTTTTTGCTGATATCGATGCTGAATGGTGTATTCCCGATTGTAAATTTGATCTCCACATCCAAATCGATGGTTCCTGCTGTTTCCAAAGAGACGTTGCTGATTGGGTTCCATTTGTATTCGTATCTTTTTAACGTGCGTTTTTTGCTGACAGCCGAATCGCCGTCCACATGAATCAACGCCAAATTCGTAAAGCAATATTCATCCGCTTTTGTTTTGATGAGAAAGTATATTTTTTCCCCGATTTCGTGCAACACATAATCATCTGAATCCGTTTTATCATAATCTTGCGGTTCGATCACTTTTCCGATATCGGATAACCCCAACGCGTCCGATGCGAATTTTTTTAACATGTAAATGGACTCCTTTCAAAAACAGTATTTGATATTAATACGAAAAGGGTTTCATAAAGTTTCATTTGATTTACTCACTGGATAGAATTGAAATATATGTTAGAATAGAAAATGTGACAAAAAACTAATAGGGGAAGTTGGAAATGGCAATTACTACAATCGTATTTGATTTAGATGACACGTTGCTTTGGGATAAAAAAAGCATCAAAACAGCTTTTGAAAAAACATGTGAATATGCCGCGACAAAATACGAACTCGATCTGGAACAATTGGAAGAAGCGGTTCGCGCAGAAGCAAGAAAGCTGTATGAATCCTATGAAATTTACGATTATACGGTATTGATTGGAATCAACCCTTTTGAAGGATTATGGGGGACATTTGACGATCCGACTGAATCTTTCCAAAAAATGAAAAACATTGTGCCGAACTATCGAAAAGATGCATGGACAAACGGTTTGAAGGCATTGGGCATCGATGATGAAGCCCTTGGTGCAGAGCTTGGAGAACGTTTTGTCGAAGAACGGAAGAAACATCCTTTTGTTTATGAGGATACTTATAAAGTGCTTGATGCGTTAAAAGGAAAATACCAATTGGTGCTTCTTACAAACGGTGCGCCAAGTTTGCAAAATCTGAAATTGACATTGACTCCGGAAATCCGCCCTTATTTTGACCATGTGATCATCTCCGGCGATTTCGGAAAAGGGAAACCGGATCCATCATTATTTGAATACATGATGAAAAAAGCGGGAATTACACCGGATGAAGGCATTATGGTTGGAGATAATTTGAATACGGACATTTTAGGTTCTTCCAGAGTAGGAATGAGAAATGTTTGGATCAACCGTGAAAATAAACCGAAAAATCCGGATATCGTGCCGACATACGAAGTGACTTCTTTGACGGAATTTTTGCAATTGCTCGAAAAAATCTCATAATGATTGAAAACAATGCGAGACGGAATTGGTCTCGCATTGTTTTATTCCAAATAATCGTATTTGCTTGCTTCTTCAATTTCACGTTTTGACATTGGGAAAGGAATTTCATCCTTCAGGGAAACATGGAAGGATTGAGGTTCATCGTTGTTGGCATATTCCTCGGGATCATCGTACAGTTCGTTGATATCTTCCGTATCCCCTTCCAAATCCGATGGGGTTTCCGAAGTTCCGTATTTCGCCACGATTTGGAAAGTATCCTCAAAATCTTGAATGTTCCCATCAGGCTCCCTTTCCGCAAAGGAATTGTCCACTGGCGGAATCAGCAAGTCTTCTTCCACAGGCCGATCTGCCGGCACTTCTTTCGCCTCGGCATGTTCAATGCAGAAGGATGTATATGGAATCGCTGCCAGACGGTCATATGGAATGGGTTCTTTGCACACTTCACAAACTCCATATGTACCATTTTCGATTTTTTCCAAAGCAGCATTGATTTTCGATAATTCATCTTCCTGGTGGATTTTTAAGGAAAGGTCCTTTTCTCTTTCGAATAATTCCGTTGCCAGGTCGGCAGGATGGTTGTCGACGGTGGATAATTCATCCACAGAATCCCGGATGCCGCCGTTATCAAAAGGTTTTTCGTCGGCGGACAAATTTTTCGTTAATGCCTCTTTTTCTTCAATCAGCTGCTTTTTTAATTTGGCGATTTGTTTTTCCGTTAAAATGTTCATCACATCCTTTCGTTCATCCATAGTATGAGCAGAAAAATGAAAATTAAAGGGCGGGGAAAGTTTTCTTTGGACAATGAAACCGGGATGGCGGATGAGAGCATCAAGTAGTCAAGTCAACGAAAAAAGCAGGCAAAGGAACATGTCCTTTGCCTGCTCATAAAATATCAGGGCTTATAGAGTGATTGCTTTTACTTCATCAATATTTTCTAATGTTGCAACATATGCCAAATCTTCTGATGTCACTTCATTATCGATGGCAAGAATCATGACAGCGGAACCGCCGACACGTTCGCGTCCCACTTGCATTGTTGCGATGTTGATGTCTTTTTCGGCAAGTTTAGTGGCAACGCGGCCGATTGCCCCTGGTTTGTCGATGTTTTTGATGTATAATAAGTGGCCTTCAGGAACAACGTCCACTACAAAGTTTTCCACTTTTACGATACGGGCGCCAAGGCCATTTAACAATGTACCAGCCACAGAATGTGTTTCGTTTGCTGTTTTTACTTCAACTGTAATTAAGTTTGTGAAACCTTTGGCTGTTGTTGTTTTATTTTCGTTAATTTTCACGCCGACGCGTTCAGTCAAATAACGGGCATTGACGTCGTTCACGTTTTCGCCGTGAGTTTTCTTCAAGTAGCCTTTCAATGTATTCGCTGTTAATGGGCGTACATCGAAATTGGCGATTTCCCCGGCATAGAACAAGTTGATTTCTTTTAATGGTTCAGAAGTTACTTGTGATAAGAATGAACCAAGTTTTTCAGCCAATTCAAAGAATGGTTCCACTTCAGCAAGCAATTCTTTTGGAATGGATGGCATGTTAACAGGGTTTGTCACAGTGCCAGTTTTGAAGTATTTGATAATGTCTTTTGATACGTCGATGGCAACAGATTCTTGCGCTTCTACTGTAGATGCACCCAAGTGTGGAGTTGCAATCACTTGAGGCAATGTGAGCAATTTATGGTCTGTTGCAGGTTCTTCAACGAATACGTCAAGTGCGGCACCTGCCACTTTTCCTTCCACGATGGCATCATATAAATCATCTTCGTTGATGATTCCACCGCGGGCACAGTTGATGATGCGCACACCTGGTTTCATTAATGCGAATTTTTCTTTATTAATCAGATTTTTTGTTTCAGGCAATAGTGGTGTGTGCACTGTAATGAAGTCGGCTTCTTTGCAAATTTCATCGACAGTCGCTTTTGTAACGCCAAGTTCTTTTGCGCGTTCTTCAGTCAAGAATGGGTCATAGGCCATGACATTCATTCTTTGTCCTTTTGCTCTGAACGCCACTTCTGTTCCGATACGGCCAAAACCGATAACACCCAAAGTTTTGTTTTTCAATTCAACCCCAACATAAGATTTGCGGTCCCATTTACCATTTTTTAATGATAAATACGCTTGAGGGATATGGCGAGCAAGAGATGTCATCATCGCAATCGTATGTTCAGCGGCAGAGTTTGTATTTCCGTCTGGCGCGTTGACAACGATGATTCCGCGTTCAGTGGCAGCTTGCAAGTCGATGTTGTCCACCCCTACCCCTGCGCGGCCGATCAATTTTAATTTATCTGCAGCTTCAATCACTTCACGAGTCACTTTTGTCGCACTGCGCACGATCAAGGCATCCACGCCTTTGATTTTTTGGATCAATTCTTCTTGGGAGTTGCCAGTGTCAATGATGATTTCCAAGTTCAAATCTTTTTCTTCGCGCAATGGGAAAATACCGTCTTCGCTTAATGGGTCTGCAATAAACACTTTAATGACATCTGTAGCTGTTGTTTCTTTTGTTACCATTTGAAAAACTCCTTTTTTAATAATTATTTTCGAATGATGGGTGTAAATACAACGTCAAAATATCGAAAAATTAGAGGCAATTGAGTTAATAGTTTTCGATAAAAATACTCCTTTCATTCCGAAGTATATTAAAAAAAGCCTTCCACCCCCTACAAAGTAAGGGGCGAAAAGCTGGTTATCAACTTCACGCGGTACCACCCTTTTTCATTGCCGAAAATTGCAAAGATTCCGACAATCTCAAGTGATGCGTAACGTGCATAATCCGGAGATGACTTACTGAATTTCAGCCATTCTATTCAGGAGTGGAACTACTGACGCCAGAAACGCTGATTTGCACCGACCATCAGCTCTCTGAGGATTCTGAACGCAAGAGCATGTCTCCGTCATAATATTTTGACTCTTATTTCAATGTGTCTACATAATAAACTGAATTGTTCACTTTTGTCAACTCATTTCCTTAACAAAATGAAATATTTTTAATGAAAACGCTTTAATTTTACGTTTTTTAACGAACATTAATTAAAAAAATAAAAAATATTATTCGTGTTTTTGTTATTCCACATGTTTTTTCAAATATTCTTTGATTTGAGTTTCATGAAAGGAATTTTTTCCTTCAAGTAGAAGTTAATAGTGTACGAGAAAAATAAAGGGGTGGAGAAATTGGCTTACGAAACAATTGAATTGTCGGTAAATGACCGGTATGCGGTGCTCACTTTAAAGCGTCCGGAAGCGTTGAATGCCATGAATGAAGTGATGTTGAATGAGTTGGCAGACTGCTTTGAACGGCTTCAAGGGGAAAAAGGGATTCAAGTGTTGGTGATCAAAGGGGATGGACGTGCATTTTCATCCGGCGGCGACATCAAAATGATGCTGCAAAAGGATAAAATAGAGGATTTCCATGAAATCATGGATATCATTTCAAGAATGGCGACGGCTTATTATCAATTGCCGATGATTACGGTTGCCCAGGTGCATGGTGCTGCAGCAGGGCTCGGCTTCAGTCTTGCCATAGCATCCGATATTGTCATTGCGGAACAAAACAGCAAATTGGCAATGAATTTCATAGGAATCGGGTTGATCCCGGATGGCGGCGGTCATTTCTTCATGCAGGAACGCGTAGGTGTACCAAAGGCAAAGCAAATTATTTGGGAAGGCAAAATCATGAACGGGGAAGAAGCGCAGCAACTTGGACTCGTGGATGTCGTGGTGAAGGAAGGGGAGTCCGAACAATACGTTCAAGGTTTTGTGAAAAAGTTGCTATCCGCTCCAATTTTGGCGATGCTGGAGACGAAGCAAATTTATCATTCTGAACGGGTGGAAGAACTGAAAAAAGTGCTGTCAAAAGAATTGGTGGCACAAACAAAGATGAGACAAACGAAAGATCATCTGGAAGGCATCAAAGCTTTTGTAGAAAAACGAAGCCCGCAATTTATTGGCCAATAATGAAGAGAGGTTGACTCATGGTCAACCTCCTGCTTTATTATACATGGAATAAAATCACTTTTCCTTGGGAGTTTACGAGCCGATGGGTTTTATCTTGAACCCCTTTTTCCTCAATGCGTTTTTGCCCCTCGATTTTCGCTTGCTGTTCATTTTCGAATTCCCATACTTCATTGAATAAAATTTCCCCTGTTTTTTCAAAAGCCGTGAAATAAAAATTTGCCATTCTCATCCCATCCTTTATAGAATAGTCAATTTTATTATACAACATATGGAAAGAATGTCAGTAGATTCAGAATGAAGATTCAATCATCGAATCCCTTTGAAACAAATGGTACAATAAAGAATGAACGATTGTTTCGAACGAATGAAAAGGGGATGTCTCTTATGCCAGGAATTACTCAACTTCAGCCTGGAGATGAAGTGAATCAATTTTTATTGATCAAACAAGCGACCAAAGGAATCACTACCGTCGGGAAGCCGTTCATGACCCTCATTCTCCAAGATAAAAGCGGCGATATCGAAGCGAAACTTTGGGATACGAATGAAGAACATGAAAAATTGTACCAGCCGCAAACCATTGTCAAAATCGGTGGGGAAATCCATGAATATCGGGGGAAAAACCAGCTTCGCATCAAGCAGATTCGCCCGGCCAGACCGGAAGACGGTGTTCAGATAAAAGATTTAATGCCTTCCGCCGCAACACCAAAGGAAGAATTGTTTGAAGAATTGACCCAATATTTCTTTGAAATAAAAAATCCGAAAATTTCAAGAATCACCCGCTACTTGATGAAGAAATACCAATTGGAAATGTCGGTTTATCCTGCCGCCACCAAAAACCACCACGACTATGTTTCAGGGCTATTGGACCATGTGGTGCATATGTTGAGGCTGGGGAAAGCCCTTTGCGAACTATATCCGACTTTAAATAAAGATCTGATTTATGCGGGAATTATATTGCATGATTTGGGAAAAGTGAAGGAATTATCGGGCCCTGTTTCCACAACGTATACGGTTGAAGGGAATTTGTTGGGGCATATTACGATCATGGTCGATGAAATTGGGCAGGCAGCAAAAGAACTGGGGATTGAAGGAGAAGAAGTGATGGTATTGCAGCACATCGTGTTGGCCCATCACGGCAAGGAAGAATGGGGAAGTCCGAAAAAACCGATGATCCAAGAAGCGGAAATGTTGCATTATATTGATAATATTGATGCAAAAATGAATATGTTGACGAGAGCTTTGGGCAAAACGAAGCCCGGGGAATTTACGGAGCGCATTTTTGCATTGGATAATCGTTCCTTCTATAAGCCCAAATTTGAAGACTCTTGAGTATAAAAAGAGCGAACTTGGAAACAAAGGGTATTCCAATTCGCTTTTTCTTTTGGGCCGATTTGCATGGGTTTTTCCGGCCATGGGTTCAAATTCTTCAGCGCAGTCGGTGAAGCATTGAAAGATTTGACTTTAGGCAATCCGACAAAATGGATTTGTCGCCTTTCTCTTTACGACGGTTTATTTGAATATCGGAATTGCCTTCATATGGAGAGGAATCCGGTTACCGTGATTGGCGATCCCTTATAGGGGAAAGGTGTTGCGGCCAAAGAAATATTGCCACCACAAAAAAATGGTGCCGGTGTAATTACCGGCACCATTTTCAGCTGTCACAGCCTGTCCATCATATCCCGTTCTTATTTATCTTTTTCTTTGTCTTTGCTGTCTTTGTCGCTGTCAGTTCCTAAAATTTGAGAGAATGCGGATTTTAAATCTTCATCTTTGATATCGATATCCGCATCTTTGATTAATTCCTCTAATTTGGCATTGACGCCGCCTTTCATTTTGATTAAGTTTTGGCGGATTTCATCTTTTTTCTCTTCGTAAGTGCCATAGTTTTTCACTTCACGTTTATCCAATAATTGAATGATATGGTATCCGAACTCTGTTTTCACCGGTTCGCTGATTTCATTTACATCCAATGCATAAGCGGCATCGTTGAATTCTGTCACCATTGTGCCGACAGTAAACCAGCCTAAATCGCCACCGTCTTGTGCGTTACCTGTATCCAATGAATATTCTTTCGCCAATTTTGCAAAGTCTTCACCTTTTTTGAGTTTATTAAGAACTTCTTTAGCAGTTTTTTCGTCTTCCACTAAAATATGGCGGGCATGTAATTCATATTTGCCTTGTTCATAATATTTTTTCATTTCTTCTTCTGAAATTTTGATGTCGTTTTCAGCTTTTTCTTGCAATAAAGTGTAGCGGATATTGGTTTTGAATTGTTCTTCCGTCATGTTTTGTTGTTTCAAGACGTCATCGAAAGAGTCCCCGAGTTGGTCTTTATATTGTTTTAAACGTTCTTCCACTTCTTCATCCGACACTTTATATTTATTTTCCAGGATGTGTTCGACGACTACTTGTTCCAACAGCATGCTGCCTGCCATGTCTTTGATATCATTATAAAATTCATCTTTTGTAATATCGCCGTATTTTGTAGAAACAACGACTTCATCGTCTGAATTGCAAGCAGACAATGCAAAAACGGATGTGGCTAATGCGATTGCTAAAAATGTTTTTTTCATAAACTCACTTTCTCTCCCTGTATTTAATTTCCATTTGTAACTATAACATAAACGAATCAAAAACGAAATGGTTCCACTAATTATGTTTGCCCAGGTAACCCAACCTTGCCCGCATACTATAAGCAGTAGATAGGAAAGGAGGTGTCGTTATGGGTCAAAGCTATGGTGGTGGATATGGATATGGAGGTAGCTGGTTCGCGTTATTGGTTGTGTTGTTTATTTTATTAATCATTGTTGGTGCAGCTTTCGTGCACTAATATCAAAATTTGAGCTAAAGGAGATCCTTTAGCTCTTGTTTATTTTTGCGGGAATGTATCAAAACCATCATTAAAATTTGATGGCAAAGTATACTTCAATATAAAAAGATATAAGCAAAATAGTGATTAAAATATTGATTGTGCTGAAAATCTTTGTCTGTTTTTCTTCAGGAATATCTTTTTGCATACATAATGCGTATGTCATCCGATTTATTTGAAATAAATAAAGTACCGAGAATAGCACTACAACTAACAGTAGCAAAGTTGTTCCTCCCCTCTATCACTTCACTTAAGAATATCAAAAAGTGTTGCCATTCTACAAGTAAGTTCACCATTCTTTAGCATTTAATTGTTAGAAGTTTTTGAAAAACTAGGAGGAACTAGAATTTCGTACCCCTTGGGCGTTTCCTCGATGACCGCGTTTTTTGGCGCGTTTACCAGGTGTATAAAATATAATATGTCGACCAGGCAGATGGAACAATGATATCCGAGCAATAAACACGCGTAATGGGAATAGTAAGGGAAGAGAACCGCCATGAGAATCAATATCATATTTAAAAGAACGAATGGGGTGATCAGAATAAACATATATCTATTTTTCGGTATCATTTTTTTAATTCGAAGGTGAACGATGGGAACAACTTTCAACTCAAGTTTCCATTTCAGTTTTACCGATTTTCGGTAGGAAAAGAGCGAATAGTAATGGATGAGTTTATGCAATGGATAAAGCAATAAAAGGACCAAAAGAAATAATGGAACATAGTGATCGTCATATTTTAAAGGCCGGTTGATGCCGACAAGAATGAATGAAAAGGAAAAAACAAGGATAAACACAATAATCATGTATAATACAATTCGTGGTACACGATATTCCCTTTTGATATTGATCGTTTTCCAACAATGCATAGTGTGGCTACCTCTCCATATAATTTCAAGAAAATTGTAAAACAAGTATGGTGTTTATGCTAATGATTTTTATCCCAAAAAAAGAAAAAAGAGTGTACCTGATACACTCCCCAAATCCCCAATTGCTTATTTGTTCACCATAATTTCATTCTTGAATACCACTTGATCTTTATCTTTTTCTTCAATGGATTCTTTAAAGTTTTTAAAGGATCTTTCAAATATTTCGATAAAATCTTCTCCGTAAATATTTCGGATGATGGCCATAACGTCTAAAAATTCTGGAAATCTTCCATACAATTCTTTTAATGCTAGAGAGCCTTCCAATATAGAGTGCTCTGTATCCAAGTAATGGTCATACATTTTGATGACAAGCTCTGCGCCTTTTGGAGTCAATTCAACGTACGTATTGCGTTTGTCATCATCGCGTTTCGAAAATTTAAGAAGCCCACGCTCTTCCAATTTCTTTGAGAAGTTGAAGGCCGTTGATACGTGCATGACCCCGAATCTGGCAACATCTGAAATGGAAGCGCCTTGTAAATGATAAGCAATCCATAAAATGTGATGCTCGTTAATGTTTAAATTGAACGGTTTGATCCATTGTTGCCAGTCTTTCTCAACTGCTTTCCACAAGGCTTTGGACAGTTGAGCGATTCGCTGACTATAAATCATGGCCTCTTTTAATGTGTAGGATTCCACAGTCATCGATTCACCTTCTTTTTGTAAGTTTTTAAAATATTATAGCAATAAAAGAAAAAAGTTTAAAGTTAAAAAAAATACATAAATGAAAAGTGATTAATAAATGTTATTTTTTGATAAAAAATAATAAATAAATGAAATAAAAATTTGTGTTTTTGGTAAAAAAGGACTAAAAATCGGTTTTTTGAAATGATTTTATTCTTTTTTGAGTTGTGAAAATTTATTCTCGATTTCGTTGATGCTATTCTGTAACTTTTCTATTTCTTCTTTCAATTTTTCGGCATCCGGTTTGATTTCTTCACTGTAATTGGAAACGGAGGTTTTTAAGTCAAATAATATTTTTGGAATAGTAATTTTCGCTTCGTTGGATAATTTAGAGACCGCATTTTTCAAGTCATTGATTTGATAATTTAATTCGCTGATGGTCGTTTTTACATTCTTTGCCGCATATTTCATGTTTGCTCTCAATTGATTTCCGTTTTGTGGAGCAGTGAAAATGGCTGCAGTCAGTCCAGCGATCATTCCGGCGGACAGTCCGATGAAAAATGGTTTAGCACGCATGGTGAATCTCTCCTTCATTTTGTATTCAATAGTATGTAAAGAAAATGGTTGGATTATAAATTAATGTACTTAACCATATTAAACCAAAATCAAAGGAAATAAAAAAGCTATCTAAGTAAAACTTAGATAGCAAAGTTTTCATTATTTATTATGCTTGTGTAACGGAAGTTTCGAATTTGGAACGTTTTAACAGACCTGCCAATATCGGATAGATGATGCAGAACGCAACGATATTTGCGATTGTTGCAGGAATTACACCAGTAACAAACATGATTCCAAAGGCTGCCGGCATTTCTCCGACCAACAATAGAAGCATGGACAAGAAAACGGTTCCTGACAACAAAGTTCCTAATCCAATCAAAATGGCGTAAACAACAACGTTTTTCGCAAATTTATTGACCAAATAGAGTACGGCCAAGAAAACAAAACCTGTTACAACTTTATCGATCAGATTTGGAATGAGTGAACCCGGAATGGATGAGAATAATCCGGATAGAACTCCGGTAACGACTGTAAGAATAAATGTATCCCGGATGCTAGGGAATAAAATAATCCCCACAAACATCATCGTCAACATCATATCCGGCTTGATTCCACCGCCGATCGGAATAGGCGGCATCACCAAATAAAGAACAGTTCCAATACCAACTAAAAGAGCCATTAATACCAAATTTTTTGTTTTCATACACTTCTCTCCTCTGCTAAGCTGTGCTCAACTTCCCAACAGTCTCTATGCTGTCAGCGAAATCGTATAGTACGATTATTGTAATCTTAAAAGAAATAATTTTCAAGTATTTTTATAGGATGATTGTAATATTAAAAAAGACCGACTCGGGAGATGAGTCAGTCTGCCGGATTATTCATTTAAATTCGTTTTGATTTCTTCCGCAATCGCTTTTAATTGTTCAGGAGTGAACTCGCCGTTTTTTGCTTCCCATCTCACTTTTAAGCCGTCACTGTCATCATAGCGGGGGATGAAGTGCAAATGATAATGGAACACGGATTGTCCGGCAAAGGCGCCATTATTATTGATCGTGTTTAGACCTTGCGGATTGAAAGCTTTTTTAATGGCATTCGCGATTTTTGGTGCAGCCGCATATAAGTTTCTTGCCACATCTTCCGGCATTTCATACAGATCTTTTACGTGTTGTTTTGGGATAAGCAATGTATGTCCTTTTGTCAATGGGGCTACGTCCATGAAAGCCAATACATGTTCATCTTCATATACTTTATTGGATGGAATGGATCCATCAATGATTTTGCAGAAAATGCAGTCGCTCATTTCACCCAATCCTTTCTTACAAAATTTATCTACATTTTAACATATTTCATGAGATGAATACATTTTCTAATTTTGATACACTGTAGGAAGAATAGGAGTGTTGGCTATGTTGGAATTAAAGGATGTAACAGGTGGCTATACAAGAAAACCGGTCATCAAAGATTTAAACTTTTCCATTGAACAAGGTGAATTGGTTGGATTGATTGGATTGAACGGTGCAGGAAAAAGCACAACAATCAAACACATTATCGGAACCCTTATACCGCAAAAAGGGGAAATCCGCTTGAATGGCGTGACATTGCAGGAAGATATTGAAAAATACCGCTCATCTTTTTCCTACATTCCGGAAACGCCTGTATTATACGAGGAATTGACATTGAAGGAACATTTGGAATTGACCGCCATGGCATACGGCATTGATGAGAAGACATTAAAGGAACGGTCCGGAAAATTGTTGGAAGAATTCCGGATGGAGAAGCGCTTGAACTGGTTCCCATCCCATTTCTCCAAGGGGATGAAGCAAAAGGTCATGATCATGTGCGCCTTTTTGGTCAACCCTTCCTTATATATTGTGGATGAACCATTCATAGGGCTGGATCCATTGGCCATCCAATCTTTGCTTGACCAAATGTCGGAACGGAAAAAGCAGGGAGCTTCCGTGTTGATGTCCACCCATGTATTATCGACTGCCGAAAAATATTGCGACCGCATCATTTTCCTTCACGAAGGCCGTGTTCGCGCCCAGGGGACGATGGATGATTTGAGAAAGGCTTTTGGCATGCCGAATGCCACTCTGGATGATTTGTATATTGCCATGACGAAGGAGCAGCACCATGAATAATTTGGCGGATGTTTGGTCAAAGCGGTTTGAACATTATCTTACGGAAATTCAGAAATATATGCGGTTTGTGTTCACTGGGCATTTGGCGATTGTGCTGGTGTTTGCCATTGGGGCGCTCGGGTATCAATACAGCGAATGGCTGCAAGTGGTGTCACCGGAATTTCCTGCAGAATGGCTCGTTGCCGGAGTTATCGGAATCGTTGTTGCTTTTTCCCGTCCCGTGACATTGCTCAGGGAGCCGGATCAGGTATATTTGTTGCCATTGGAGAAGGAAATGCACCTCTATTTCCGGAAAGCCTTGAATTGGACATTCTGGTCCCAGGTGTTTTTGCCTGTGATCTGCTACATTGTTTCAATCCCTTTATTAAACGCGGTCACTGATTTGCCTGCATGGCGGACATGGTTGGGGCTATTGTTCATCATTGTCCTGAAATTTGTAAACGTTCAGTCGGAATTCCATTACCGCTTTGCGAATCGGGGGAATCATGTTGTCTTTGATCGCATTGCGCGGATGGCGGTATCCATTTTGGCGATCCAAGCCATTTTGTCCGTCTCATTTTGGTGGGCATTGATCTATTTGCTTTTGCTCGTTGTGTACAATTTTTCGCTGGCAAAGCGGGCAAAGGTCCAACCGATCCCGTACGAGCATTTGGTCAAACTGGAAGAAAACCGGATGATGGCATTTTACCGGTTTGCGAATTACTTTACGGATGTCCCGCATATCCGTGGCGCAGTGAAACGGAGAGCATGGCTGGACGCAATCTATAAATTCGTTCCATATAAAAAGGAAAATACGCAAAGTTATCTGGTATTCCGCACCTTTGTCAGAACCAACGACCATTTTTATTTATGGGTGCGTTTAACGCTCATTTCGGCAATCATTGCGCTGATGATTGATATTCCGGTTGTCTTATGGATTGTGGCAGGAGCGTTAAGTTTCGCCACGGTCATCCAGTTGAAATATGCACTGTTATCTTCAACCGATTTCCGTATGGACATGCTCTATCCGGTCAAAGACAATCAACGGAAGCAAGCGGTTCAGAAGCTGTTGCGCCTCTTTATGGTGATTCAAGCCATCATTGTGATGCTTTGCGCCATTGGACAACCGCTGTTCTTTATTCCGGCGATCATCGTGATCGGAATGAACGAATTGACTTTCCGATTGTCGAAGGATCCGGCGGTGCATGTTTAAGAATGAAGAATTTGGTTTTGATTGTTGGGCGGCTTAAGTTCCCGATTTTGGGACTTAAGCCGCTTTTGCATTTCATTGGATGGCTAAAAGGAAATGCCTCCATAAATGTGTCTTGCCTTTTCTTTCCACAATTGCATGCCAATGAATGAAAAATTCGGGAATCGATCAACCGAGTCTGTGCCCATTTGGAGCCTCCTGTAATTGTTCTAATAGAATGAAAGGACCCATAATTGTCCATCTATGTTAGAAATCTTAGAATATATGTATTTTTTTAGCATAAATTTTACTAACTTCTCTACTTAACAATTCAACGGGGAGGTATCCAATGGGCGGAAAAAATGATATGACAAAAGTTTGGATTGCCAGTTTGGTAGGGAGCTCCATTGAATGGTTCGACTACTTTCTTTATGGAACGGTAGCCGGACTTGTATTCTATCAAGTGTTCTTTGTTGCGGATGATCCGACGGTGGGGTTGTTGCTGTCTTATGCTTCTTTGGCTCTCGCGTTTTTTATTCGGCCGTTTGGAGGCATCCTTTTTGGGTATATTGGCGATAAGATCGGCAGAAAACGGACGCTTGTATTAACTTTGACCATCATGGGGGTTGCGACCGTATTGATGGGGTTGTTGCCCACATATCAGGCAATCGGCGTGGCTGCACCGATTATCCTGATCATTTTGCGGTTGGTACAAGGTTTGGGAATCGGCGGTGAGTGGGGAGGGGCAGTGCTGCTTGCCGTTGAATTTTCTCCAAAAGAAAAAAGGGGATTCTACGGTGCCTTCCCGCAAATGGGAGTCACAGTCGGGATGTTTTTAGGTTCGGGCGCATTATCGTTCATCACGTCCATCGTTTCTCCTGAAAGTTTTGTGGCATGGGGATGGCGGATTCCATTCATTTTGAGTGCAATTTTAGTGATTTTTGGTCTTTGGATCCGCAAAGGGCTGGATGAAACACCTTCATTCAAAAGAATTCAGGAAACCGGGGAAGTGACGAGACTTCCTTTTGTAGACATATTTAAAACCCAATGGAAAGAAGTGCTCATTGCGGTCGGAGGAAAAGTGGTTGAAACGGCGCCGTTTTACATCTTTTCTACATTCATTGTTTCGTATGGTACGAACAACCTTGGATTCAAAAGTTCCCAAGTGTTGATTTCCATCATGGTTTCCACCATTGTGACAACGATTCTCATGCCGTTTATGGGCAGGTTATCGGATAAAATTGGCCGCAAAAAGGTGTACATTGCCGGAGTGATCGGAATGATCCTATATGCTTTTCCGTATTTCTGGCTGCTCGAACAAAGAAATTTCGCCGCGCTCCTTATTGCAACGGTTTTGGGATTGGGGATAATCTGGGCTCCGATTACGGCGGTGCTCGGTACAATGTTTTCGGAAATATTTGATGCAAAAGTGCGCTACACAGGGGTATCATTGGGCTATCAAATCGGTGCGGCCGTTGCGGGAGGAACAGCTCCTTTGATTGCAACATGGCTGTTGGTCCAATTCAATGACTCTTATGTTCCCGTTGCGCTTTATATCGTTTTGACGGCCATCATCTCACTGATTGCGGTATTCACTGTCAAAGACAAGAGCAATCAAGAGTTGGATGAATTCAAAAACACGGAAGAAAGAACTTTGCAAAGAGTATAGAAAACGGAGAGGATAGCCATTGATTCTATTAAATGAAGAACAAATCAAACGTTTTTACAAAATGGAAGATGCCTTAAAAGATGTGGAACAAATGTTGATGGCAAAGCAAAAAGACAAAGTGCTTGCCCCGATTAGAACAGTGATTGATTTTCCTGAAAAGAATGCTTCTTCCCTTTATATGCCAAGTGCCGATTTGGAAGATCAAATTGCCGCAGTAAAAGTCGTCACGATTTTCCCGGACAATCCCGGGAAAGGCTTGCCGACAACCCAGGGCATCCTGCTTCTTTCAAGCACTGAAAACGGTGAGCACTTGGCGGTGATGAACGCTTCATATCTCACAAGTCTTCGCACTGGCGCGATGACAGGGCTTGCCACGATGAAACTGGCGAACATTGATGCAAAATCGCTGACGGTGATTGGCACGGGAAGAATGGCCTTTGAGCAAGTTCTCGGGGTACTTTCGGTAAGAAAAATCGAAAGCATTTATTTGTATAATCGAACGAAAGAAAAAGCGCATCGTTTCAAGCAACAATTGATTGATCATGGTGTCACTGCATTCTTGGAAGTGGTCGATGATGTGAATGAGGCCGTCAGTTCATCAGACATTGTTTGTTGTGCGACAAATGCAAAAAGCCCCGTGTTTGATGGAAACTATTTAAAACCCGGTGTCCACGTAAACGGGGTCGGCTCTTATTTGCCCCATATGCTGGAAGTCGATCGGACAACGATAAGAAAAGCTTCGAAAATTGTGGTGGATGATGTGGAAGGCGTCAAAGAAGAAGCGGGGGAATTGATTGATGCCCACAAAAGCGGGGAGTGGTCTTTTTCCAACTTGCATGGGGAACTTGCCCAGTTGGTGAGCGGAAAAATTGCACCGAGGGAACATGAGGAAGAAATCACTTTTTTCAAATCCGTCGGGGCTTCTTATTATGATCTTGCCGTTGCAAAGGGTGTGTACAAAAAAGCGGTTGAACTTCATCTTGGCATATCATTTGAGATGTAATTGAAAAATTTGCCCCAGGGCGGATGGAGGAAATTTTATAATTTTCTCATCCGCCCTTTTCATCCTTTGCCCGGGGGACAGATCAGCTTTCATTCTCTTCCCCTTCTTTTTGTTTCGCGCCGGAGTAAGTGGAGATGTACGTTGCTGCATTAAAGATATTGTCTTTTTTTACACCCACTGAAAAGTTTTCGAGTTCCTGGGCGATTGGGTCGTATTTTTTCCATATGTCATATGAGCGTTTATCTTTCCATTGAAGGAGAATAATATAGGTTTCCGATTTTTTCGGACGAAGCAGTCGCATGGCGGTCAACCCCGTTTGATCCTTCATTCCTTTCAAACGCTGAACGATGTTTTTTTCAAATACCGGGCGTCCTTCATCAGAAACCGGAATATGGTAGAAAGTGAAGTAACCTGCCTGTTGCAGTTCGTTCATCCCATCCACAACTTCATATTTTCTGGGTGTTTGAAAAACGGTCTTGCCCGCTGTCTCATGAAGCAACAGGGTTTGGTTTGCGCCATACAAAATCAACATTTTTTCATGTTCATATTTTTTATGCAATTTTTCCATAAAAGTGGGAGTTCCGGTCGTCATGTAAAAATTCATTTTTGATTCCTCCTTGAATGAAAAAGAAAACTCCTGCTCAATTTTCTTTGCCTTAATTTTGTCAAATATTCAGTAAGAAAAATAGGCTATTAAAAGAACAATTTTATGACATTTGTCAGAGAAAACTATACAATGTTAAAGGAACAGTATATATTGAAGGGTATCAGTGATTTAGTAGATTATTTACAAGGTTATAGTTATTATAATTAATTGTAGCAATTTTTAGCGATGAAATTCCTTGTAAGATTGAAATCGATTTCATTGCACTTTTCGTCAACGATTATTTTTGAGGGGAAGGTTAATTGAACATGAGGCTAATTAATGACACTTTAATCAGAGCAGCAAGAGGAGAAAGAACGGAATATACTCCAGTATGGTACATGCGGCAAGCGGGGCGTTCCCAGCCGGAGTACCGGAAAATAAAAGAGAAATATTCGTTGGAAGAAATTACGAAGCAGCCGGAACTTTGCGCTTATGTGACAAGACTTCCTGTGGAACAATATAACGTGGATGCGGCAATTCTTTACAAAGACATTGTGACGCCTTTGCCTAGCATCGGTGTTGATGTGAAAATTCAAGCCGGCATTGGACCAGTGATCTCCAATCCGATCCGACGTGTGGAAGATGTGGAAAAGTTGGGCGAATTTTATCCAAAAGAGCATACACCATACGTGCTTGAAACAATCAGACTTTTAACGGAAGAACAGTTGGATGTGCCATTGATTGGATTTACCGGCGCTCCATTTACGTTGGCCAGCTATATGATTGAAGGCGGTCCATCGAAAAATTACAGCAAAACGAAATCTTTCATGGTTTCCGATCCAAAAGCATGGTTTAAATTGATGGATAAGCTGGCAGACATGATTATTGCGGATATTACTGCACAGGTGGAAGCAGGTGCGAGTGCCATTCAAGTGTTTGACTCCTGGGTTGGCGCGTTGAATGTTGAAGATTACCGGGTGTTTATCAAACCGGTGATGACACGGATTTTTGCGGAATTGAGAAATCAAAATGTCCCTGTGATCCTATTTGGTGTTGGCGCAAGCCATTTAATTTTGGAATGGAATGACTTGCCAATTGATGTGATCGGATTAGATTGGCGCATGCCGATCCGAAAAGCCCGTGAAATGGGAATCGAAAAAGCGGTTCAAGGAAACTTGGATCCTTCCATCCTATTGGGGGATTGGTCTGTCATTGAACGAAGAGCGAAAGATATTATCGATCAAGGATTGGAAGTGCCGGGACACATTTTCAACTTGGGTCACGGAGTATTCCCTGACGTCAATCCGGATGTATTAAAACGGTTAACGGCATTAATTCATGATTATAGTCGTGAACGAATTGCAAAACTAACGAATGAGTAACAAAAAAATTGTTTGAGGTGAAAACATTGAAACCAGTACACGGTCTGTTAGTGATGGCTTATGGAACGCCATACAAAGAAGAAGACATCGAAAGATATTACACACATATTCGTCATGGGAGAAGACCTTCTCAGGAACATATAGATGATTTGAAAGCGCGTTATAAAGCGATTGGTGGAATTTCTCCTCTTGCGGAAATGACCAAAAAACAGGCGGAGGCCCTTGTCAACCGTTTAAATGAAGTCCAGGATGAAGTGGAATATCAATTGTATATCGGATTAAAACATATTGAACCATTTATTGAAGATGCCGTTGAACAAATGGTGAAAGACGGAATACAAGAAGCGGTTTCCATTGTATTGGCACCTCACTTCTCGACTTTTTCCATTCAATCCTACAATGGAAGAGCGAAAGAAGCTGCCGAAAAATTGGGCGGCACTTTGAAAATCACTTCTGTGGAAGCATGGTATGATGAACCGAAATTCATCGACTATTGGGCAAAAGCGATTCTTGCAGAATTCGATAAAATGACTGAAGAAGAACGGGAAAAAGCTTGCGTGATTGTTTCAAACCACTCATTGCCTGAAAAGATCAAAAAATTGGGCGACCCGTATGAAGAACAATTAATTGAAACTGCCCGTTTGATTCAAGAAAAAACAGGTCTTCCAAATGTCGAAATCGGATGGCAATCAGCCGGGCAAACACCGGAACCATGGCTTGGACCGGATGTGCAGGATTTGACAAGAGAACTTTATGAGAAAAAAGGATACCGTTCATTTGTATATGCTCCGGTCGGATTTGTGACAGAGCATTTGGAAGTTTTATACGATAACGATATTGAATGTAAAGCTGTGTGCGATGAATTGGGAGCAGGCTACTATCGCCCACCAATGCCGAATACTCATCCATTGTTTATTGATGCGATGATTGATGCCATTTTTAAAAAGTTAGAGAAATGATAGAAAGTGATGATGAGGGTGACGAATCGAAAAAAAATTGCTGTCATTGGCGGTGGTATTACAGGGTTGACTGCAGCGTTTTATTTAGAAAAGTGTGCACGGGATCATCATTTGCCTTTAGATGTGGTGTTGATTGAATCTTCGTTAAGATTGGGCGGCAAAATCCAAACATTGCGAAAAGATGGATTTATTATCGAGCGGGGTCCGGAATCTTTTATCGATCATGAAAACAGCATGGCGGAGTTAGCAAAACATTTAGGAATAGAAGAGGCAGTAGTGAACAACAAAAAAGGTCAAACTTATGTGGCTGTCGGTGGACATCTGTACCCTATTCCAAATGGTATTTTGTTTGGAGGATCACCTATTGTCCCCTCATTATTGACAACCGGGATTGTATCATTAAGTGGAAAGTTTCGCGCTGCAGGAGATTTAGTATTACCTAAAACCAGGGAAGACAAGGATGAACCGATTGGGGACTTTTTCCGACGCCGCTTTGGAAAAGAAGTGGTAGAAAATTTGGTTGAACCGCTGCTTGCAGGAACTTTTGCCGGAGATATCGACCGGTTGAGCATCCAATCGATGTTTCCGGAAATTTACGAATTGGAAAAACAATATCGCAGCTTGATTTATGGAATGAAAAAGACGCACTTTTCCTTCTTAAGTAATCAAATGAAAGGTTATCAAACTTTTAAAAACGGTTTGGAAACTTTAGTGGAAAAATTGGAAGAACAATTGCCGTCCAAAACGGTGCTAAAAGGTGTAAAAGTGGAATCCATCGATAAATTGCAGGATGGTACGTTCCAAATTTATTTCAATAATATTTCCCCGATCAAATGCCACGCGGTAATCGTGACGACTTCATTGAATGAAGCGAAAAATATGTTCAACCATTATGGCATTTTCGATGAAATTCAAGATATGAATTATGCGACAATCGCTACTGTAACGATGGCGTTTGAAAAGGTAAATTGCCAAAATTATGATGATGCGATCAGCTTCTATTTTGCTCGGAACAACGATATTTCCATCACGACATGCACTTGGAGCAATCATAAATGGGAGAATGTGGCGCCTGAAGGATATGATTTGCTCAGAACGTATATTGGCCGTGTGGGGGACGAGGCCATCGTGGAATTGTCGGATGCGGACATTGAAAAAACGGTGCTTCATGACCTGGAAAAATCGCTAGGAATCAATCAAAAACCGGTGTTCACCATCGTTTCCCGCTGGAAGCAATCGATGCCTCAATACACAGTGGGTCATGAAAATCGTTTGGAAAAAATGAGGGAAATTCTGAAAAAAGATTTCCCGCATGTGAAATTGGCTGGAAGTTCTTATGAAGGAATCAGTGTGCCGGATTGTGTGCTGCAGGGAAGACAGGCGGCGGAAGAAATAACGGCTGAATTGTTTCAGGAACAATTGGTTTAAGGGCGTTTTGATTCTTTATAATCGCCAGTTAACAAATTCATATCTCGGATCAATAGCTGCTTTCGATGGTCAATGCCACCTTCGAAGCAGCTTTTTTCGTAAAGGATGGAATTTAGTAAGAGGAGAGTTTATCCGAGCGAGAGGGATGCGTATCCGAGCGAGAAGAAGAGTTATCCGAGCAAGAGGGATGCGTATCCGAGCAAGTAAGATGTTTATCCGAGCAAGAAGGACCATCCCAACACATAATATTTGCTCTAAGTAATATCAATCATTACAAAATCAATGAAAAATCCCCTAACGATGTTTAAAAATTTGAAACGATTGTCAAATTTATTTCATCGAAACTTCACACTTTTTCACTACACTATAGAATTAGGGGTGATTGCTTGAAAAAATGGACAGCATTATTATTTTTATGCATTATTTGGATCTTGCAAGGCTGTAATGATGAGCATTTCACATCGATCAATCAGCATCAATCCTTTGTTGCATCCGTAAATATACTGGAGCCTTCCATCGATTTTTTTGATTCGAAAGGGGAACGGATTGCCACATGGGAGTTCGATAAAGCGTATACGGGCGCAACGTTGATTCCTTACGATCGCATCGTGCTTTACGGGCATGAATTGAACGAAGTGGATATATATGAACTGTCCACCGGAAAATTGATACAATCCATAGAAACGGGTACCGGAACAACGAACGCCTATTACGATGAAGAAGAAAATGTGCTTTTCATTACAAATAGCAAAAAGAATACTGTTGCCAGTTTTAATGAACATGGCAAAAAGCTGGGGGAAATCCGCCTGAAAGATTACCCGATGTCAATGGATAGTCACCAAGGAAAGTTATATGTCGTCAACTACAAATCCCCTGTACTATCCGTTGTTGATATAAAATCCATGGCTCTCATTGATGAATGGCCAATCGATAAATCCTCGACCGGTCTATTGGTTGTGGAGGAAACCGATACACTTTGGGTAGGAGGGCATGGTGCCGGAAGCCATCCAAATCAGAAAGTGAAAGTGCTCGATTTGCAAACAGGCCAGTTGGTCCAGGAAATCCAAGCATCACATATGCCTGTCGGGTTTACAAAAAATGGAGAGGTCGTTTATATCACCAACCATGGTTCCAATGAATTGTACGCATGCGACGTGAATGGAAACGTGTTATGGAGCAAAGAAGTGGGGGCAAACCCGTTTTCTGTCGCTGCATTTAAAGATATGATTATTGTTGCTGGATTTGACGATAATCAAATCTATTTTCTGGAAGAAGATGGGAAAGTGTTACATAAAAATCCGACCAAATCCGGGCCGTTCCAGTTGCTGGTAAGGGAGGTTTGAAAATGCCAACCGTATTGATCATAGACGATGAACAAGATATGAGAAATCTAATCGAATTGATGCTTTCAAAATCCGACTTTCAAACCATTGCAGTTGAAAGCGGTGAAGAAGCTTATCCGTTCATTGAAAGAAAAGAAGTGGATATCGTCCTTTTGGATGTCATGATGCCGAAAGAAGACGGTTTTACAGTATGCGAAAAGATCCGGAAAATCTCTTCCGTTCCAATCATTTTTTTGACCGCAAGAGATGACAATGAGGACAAAGTGAAAGGGTTGACCATCGGGGGCGATGATTACATCGTAAAACCTTTCACCTCCAGTGAATTGATTGCCAGAATACAAGCCGTTCTCAGAAGAACAGGAGTCAATAAGCAACAGTTCCTTGAACGGGGAGTCATCAAACTGGATGAAGCTTCCCGCAAAGTGTATGTAAACAATCAAAAAGTCACATTGACACTCAAGGAATTCGATTTGCTTCAACTATTTATGAAAAATCCAAACACCGTTTTTTCCCGCGAGCAATTGTTGGAGAAAATTTGGGAAATGGATTATGACGGTGGCACAAGAACGGTGGACACCCACATCAAAACATTGCGGCTAAAATTGGGGAAAATTTCGAAGGAGGCAAGCGACTACATCCAAACTGTTTGGGGGATTGGTTATCGCTTTGATCAAGTATGAGAAAGCTTTCAACGAAAATATGGGTATTAATAATCGTTTATCTGATATTGACCATTGCATTTATGTACATTTTCGCGGATTTTCTATATGAAAAATTTTATGTGGAAGATACAAAAAGCGAAATGGTGGAAATCGGCGAAAACCTCCAATCCATGTATACCGGGGGAAAAGTGACCGATGGATATGTGGAAATGGTGGAGGAATTTAATCAGTATTCCACCTACAATGTGTTTGCTGTCCGCAACCCTCGTGAACTGAGCGCATGTGTTCCTTTCGAAATCGATTACAATACATTGATTGGTCCGGATGAGCGGCGGGTTTTGTTAAATGGTGAAAACGTGACAAAAATCGGCTATGAAGAGCGGTTCAACCGTGAAGTCGTATCGGTCATTTTGCCGCTTGTGGATCAAAACCGGTTGGAAGGAATTATCTATCTTTATTATCCTTTAGCAAAAATTACTGAATTAGCTAAAACGGAAGTGGCTATATTTATAGGTGGAGGGATTCTTTTTGCCCTTGTCATCGCCGTTTTTGTTTATCAGAGCCTGAAGCGGATCATGCGCCCGCTGAACGATTTGCAAAAAGCGGTAGAACAAATGACGGAAGGGGATTATAGCACGAGGGTAAAGGTTACATCAAAAGATGAAATCGGCATGCTGTCGGAAGCATTTAACCACATGGCCGAATCCATTCAGCAGGAAGATGAAAAGCAAAAAACCTTCCTGGCGACCGTATCCCATGAATTGCGTACGCCGATCAGCTATATCAAAGGATACAGCGAGGCGATCCAAAATCAGCTTCTTGACGGGAAAGAGCGCGAGGAAGCGTTGGAGTTGATTCATCGGGAAGCGATCCGAATGGAACGGTTAACAAATGAATTGCTGCAACTAGTCCGGAAACAACAGGAAGAAATTGAGATGCTTCCAATCGTCCTTTCGGAAACCATCCGTGAATCGGTGAAACTGTTGGAAGGACAAGCGAACAAAAAGAATATTCGCATCGTGCAAAACTTGGATGAAAATTGTATTGTCCAAGGGGATGAAGAGAAGCTGAAACAGATTTTCATTAACGTGATTGAAAATGCCATTCGCTATTCGAATGAAAACGCGAAAATCACGGTTCACAGTTATCAATCAGATCATCGTGCGATCATTGAGATACAGGATGAAGGAATTGGTATTCCTGAAGAGGATCTCCCTCATATCACCGAAAGATTTTACCGGGTCAATAAGGCGAGAAGCCGCATAGACGGTGGAGCCGGTTTGGGATTATCAATCGTGAAACAGTTGGTGAAGCAGCACGATGGGGCACTTGCAATTAAGAGTGTTGTGGGTGAAGGAACGCTTGTTACCATATCATTACCTTTAATGGAGGAAGATTAACATGAAAAAATGGATTATTTCTTTGTTGGCTGTACCCATTTTGTTGGTTGGATGCAATACAAATGAGGAACAATCGGAAGTGGATACAAATGAGGAACCAGTTGACGTTTCCGCATTGGAAGTGAAAGTGGATATTTTGACTCCTGATGAAGTGAAAGTGGGCGAACCGGTGGAACTGGCTGCCCATGTGACACAGAACAATGAAAACGTGGAAGATGCGGATTCCGTGGAATTCGAAGTATGGGAATCCGGGTTGCGCGAACAAGGAGCCATGATTAAAGCGGAACATGCGGGAGATGGCGTGTATAAAGCCGAATTTACGTTCAACCATGATGGCGTGTATTATATGTATGCCCATACAACAGCAAGAGGCTTGCACGTGATGCCGAAAAAACAAATCGTTGCAGGAAATCCGGATATGAGCAAAGTGCTTCCGGAACAAGATACATCCAAAGAAGACACGGAACAAATGCAGCATGATTACAGTCAGGATGAACATGAAGATTCCCATGAAAACCATTAAGATGAAGAATAGTTTTAACTGGTTCAGATAATAAGAAAAGGCTGGAATGATATACACATCTGAAATGAAAAAGCCTGTGAAATTTTACATTTCGTAAAAATTTCACAGGTTATCTTTTTTGGGGATAATTTATGGAATAGAACCGAAACTGCGCGACCCCATACCCATCCATTCCTTTTTCGTTACGCTTCTTGATAAATTCTATACTGAATTTGATTCTAGAAAAAAAATTGATGGAAAAAATTATGTGTTAAAGGATGGTATCATTGTTTTAGATGTCAGATCTTATCTTGCAGGCAGTGGTATAGCACCATTATCAATTACTTCCCGGTATGAAACAAAACCATTTTTAGGCAGTCCGAAAATATTGTCAGAACAAGTCATCATAAATGCAGGAAAAGATAAATGATTGTCAACTTATTAAGCAGTACAGACCATAAAAGTTTGTGCTGTTTCTTTTTTGTGAAATAAACATGAATCATGAATGACTGTTAAAATCAAAAGCTGAAAAAATAAACGGCTTAAGTTCTCCGAAATTGAAAACTTAAGCCGTCAAACATTTTACTATGACAAAAAACAGTGAATAAGTTTTTATATCTGCGACAGTTTGTTGAGCGATTTAATTTAATGTTAAGCGATTTAATATTAAGTTCATTTCATAGGTCAGGAGCGCATTACTGTTATATTATGCAACGATTATGATTAATGTGTGCTGCATTTGTCACATGTATTTGTGTAGCATTCACTTTGTTCTTCAATTTTTTCGCCGCATTTAACACAGATTTTTTCAGGCAAGTTTCTGAAGAACTCAACGATATTTTCTAACATGAGGGGACCTCCTTGTGGACTAACTGTTTTATAATACCTGTTTGTATTTGTAATTGTATTATAACAGTTTGGATTCGTCAATAGGAATTTGCCCATTTATAAAAGTAACCTGTGACATTTTTGTGAAATAATATGAGGAAATTAACAAAATGGAACGGAAAGAGGGCCATTAAATGACCGTAGCCCATTTTTTGATAAAATAGAATTAGATGTTTCCGTTAGGGGGGAAGGAGATTGGAAAGTACGCGAATTTATATCATAGAAGATGATTATAAAATCGCTTCGTTACTGGCTGAAATGTTAAAAAAATATCAATATGAAGTGGAAATCGTCAAAAACTTTGATGAGATTATAGAAGAATGCCTTGCATTTTCACCGCATCTCATATTGCTTGATATAAACCTGCCTTCTTATGATGGCTATTACTGGTGCAGACAATTGAGACAATATACAAAATGTCCGATCATCTTCATTTCTGCCCGTTCCGGGGAAATGGACCAGGTTTTCGCATTGGAGAATGGCGGAGATGATTTTATTACAAAACCATTCAACTATGAAATCGTATTGGCAAAAATCAAAAGCCACTTAAGAAGAACTTACGGGGAATATTCATCAAGACAAGAAGAACGGACTGTTCAATTGGGGCAATTGACGCTTTATTTGGAACGGATGGAGCTGCATGTAAAAAATGAGGAAATTCCATTACAAAAAAAGGAGTGTGCCATTTTAAACCTGCTCATGAGGGAGTCACCGAAAGTGGTGTCCAGAGAGAAATTGCTGGAAGAGCTATGGGATGACCAGGCCTTTGTTGATGAAAACACATTAAATGTAAACATGACCCGCGTCCGGAAAAAACTTGCCGAATATGGTGTCCAATCCGCCATTGAAACGGTTCGCGGCGCCGGTTATCGATTCGTTTTACATCCGGAGGAAAAATAGGTATGGGATTAAAACTATTCTTGAAAGAAAACATCTTCTTTATCATTTTCCAGTTGCTCGTCGATCTTTTTATTTTGTCGTTGTACTGGCTGGACGGCTTCCGTAATTTGGATACGGCTGTCTATTCCATCGTGATCAGCATGGTTCTGATTGTTTCCTTTCTTGCCGTACGTTATACGCTGCGGAGAAATTTTTTAAATAAAATATCCAATTTGCCTGTTTCGATGGATGATGCCCTTCAAAAAAATGCGAAAACAGCGGAGCACCTTCAAACAGAGGCATATTTGCAGGAATTGTATCGGCATTATCAACATGAAGTGCAAAACCTTTATGCAAAACAAAACAGACAGGAAAAGTTTTTGAATCAATGGATCCACCAAATGAAAACTCCCATTTCTGTTATAGAACTGTTGCTGCAGGAAGAGGAGATCGATAAATCGAGCATCCAGGAAGAAGTCGACCGGTTGAAACGGGGCATTGAAATGGTTTTGATGAGTGCCCGGATTGAAAAATTTGAAGAGGATATGCAGATTGAGCGGGTGAACTTAAAAGAGATTGTCACTGCAACAATCAACGACAATAAGCGTTTATTTATTACAAATCATGTATTCCCGATGATCGAC
The DNA here is from genome assembly GCF_038593265.1 of Ureibacillus sp. FSL W7-1570. Taxonomy (GTDB): domain Bacteria; phylum Bacillota; class Bacilli; order Bacillales_A; family Planococcaceae; genus Ureibacillus; species Ureibacillus suwonensis. The sequence continues at coordinate 1,577,123 of NZ_CP151979.1, read as the reverse complement.
ATTGACGAAAACATAACCGTTGCAACGGATTCCAAATGGCTGAAGTTTATGCTCGGTCAATTCATTACGAACGCCGTGAAATATACCTTTGAACCAAATAAAAAAGTAAAAATTTATGTGGAAAAAGATGGGACAAAAACGGTTTTATGTGTGCAGGATGAAGGGATCGGCATTCCAAAATCCGATTTATCCCGGGTGACCAAACCGTTCTTTACTGGTGAAAATGGCCGGAGAACGGGGGAATCCACCGGTATGGGATTGTTTTTGGCGAAGGAAATTTGCGGGAAATTGGGCCATGAACTTGTGATTGAATCGGAAGTTGGAAAAGGAACAATCGTCAAAGTGGTTTTTTCATGAATGGAAGCAAGAATGATTGGAAGATTAATTGCTAAAAAGAGGGAACTTTTATGCCAATTTTACAAGTAGTGGATGTTACAAAAGTATATGAAGGAAAGGTTACGAACCGCGCATTGAATCAGTTGAGTTTTGATGTGGAAAAAGGCGAATTTCTGGCGGTCATGGGGCCCAGCGGAAGCGGGAAAACAACTTTGCTGAATATCATTTCAACGATTGATAAGCCGACATCGGGCGAAATCATTTTTAATGGCACAAAGCCGCATCTTTTTAACAAAACGGAGCTTGCTTATTTCCGCAGAAGGGAACTTGGATTTATCTTCCAGGATTTTAACCTGCTTCCGATGTTGACGGTCGAAGAAAATATCGTATTGCCCCTTACGCTGGACAATCAGCCTGTTGCATTGATGAAAGAGCGCGTAAAAGAGCTGACAGAAAAGTTGGGATTGTCCAGTGTCCTAAATAAAAGACCGGATGAATTATCCGGCGGCCAAGCACAACGGGTGGCGATTGCAAGAGCCCTCATTCATAAACCGTCCATTATTTTGGCCGATGAACCGACAGGGAATCTTGACTCCCACAACTCAAGAGAAGTGCTTGAACTGTTAAGCAAAATCAACAAAGAAAGAAATGCAACCATCATCATGGTCACCCATGACCCGATTGCCGCAAGTTTCTGTGACCGGGTGCTTTTTATCAAAGACGGTGAATATTTTAATGAAATTTACCGGGATGACCGAAGACAAACGTTTTTCCAACGCATACTAAACGTCTTGAGCCTGTTGGGGGGAAGAGTCGGTGACCTTTCATCAATTCGCTTACCGTAACGTGATCCGCAATTTCCGGATCTATGCGGCCTTTTTTATGGCCAGTTTCTTTTCCGTCTTTGTGTTTTTCATCTATTCGATGCTGATGTTTCATCCGGAAATCGACGACGGGTATTTGGGAAAAGTGCCGATTGGCGGGTTGGTATTTGCGGAAATGATTTTGGTTCTGTTTTCATGGTTCTTTATTTTTTATTCCATGAAAGCATTTTTGGAGTCGAGGGCGAAGGAGTTTGCCATTTTGCTCCATTTGGGCATGGAGAAACGGCAGCTCAGCAAGCTGATCTTTTTGGAAACGATGATTATCGGAAGTCTGTCCATTGCTTGCGGCATCCTGTTTGGCTACGCCTTTACGAAATTTTTCTTTATGATTGTCCGGGAAATTTTGATGCTGGAACAGCTGCCCCTATATTTGAAATGGGAGCCTTTCGTTTTGACGATCGCTGTATATTTCAGCGCCTTTGTCATCATCTCCATCATCAGTGTCAACTTTTCCCCGGAGAGAAAGATTATTGATTTATTGAAATGGTATCAATCTTCCAATATTGACGATCAATATTCCAAAAAGCGTGCCATTTTGGCAATCGTGTTATTGGGAATTTCATATGTTTTGGCGTTGCTTACGAATCGGGTGAACTTTTATCCATTTGTCGTATTATTGCCGATTCTCATCACGATTGGAACTTATTTGTTCTTCACAGATGCAATCCAATGGTTCGTCCGGTTTATGAAAAGCAGGAAAAACTTTTATTGGAAAAAATCGCGAATGTTGTCCATTGCGGAACATACGGTGATTTTGAAAAACAACGGGAAAGTGTATTTTGTGGTGACGATGGTTTCGGCAGCGGCTTTTCTATGCATCGGGCTGCTTGCGGCTTTGTCTTCCTACACGTCCCAATACGACAAATTCAATCCATTGGGGTTGATATACAAAGGGCATATCGATAATCCTTATGAAAAACAGCATATAACATCCATTGTGAACGAATTGGAAGAGAAGGGGCTTTCCTATCATATGGCCCGTTTTGAAGTGAAAAAACAAACCTCTTCTTTTACGAATTACGAGGTGGAAGTGTTTAAAGAATCGGATATCAACAGTTTGCTGTTTTCCTATGGGTATCCGATGGTGCAGCTGGACAGTGGGGAAGGGATGTTTATTCCTTATTCGGAAGAATCGATTAAAAAGCTGTCCAGAAGAACGGTGAATACCGTATTGAAGGAAAATGACCTGCCAATTACCATCGACCAGGTGTATCCAAAATTGATTTTCCCAAGTTCCATTGTCAGTCCAAACTCGATCATTATCAGCGATGAAGATTTTTCCCGCTTGAAAAATCCGTATAACGGCTATCCGCGGGTGGAGCCGGGATATCATTTGTTCGCTTTTGATATTCCCCAATGGCTGGAAGCGCAGGATGTGGGATTGTCCATCTATCAGCAGGTGTTGAAAGAATATAGCAAAAAACAGTATCAGCTGCCTTTTTATTTTGAAAATGCGGGGTTGAATTATTCCTATGTTTTATCGATGTATTCGCTGTTCACCCTGGCAGGTTTGTTGGTTGCCGGAGTGTTTTTGCTGGCGGCCGGAAGTTTCATCTATTTTAAAATTCATACAAATTTGGACTCGGAAAAACGGAAATTCGACGTGTTGAAGCGGATGGGCATAACCGACAGCGAAATTAAGAAACTCGTGACAACCCAATTATTCCCGCAGTTTTTCTTGCCCTGGGGAGTGGCGATGGTCCATAGTTTGTTCGCTTTCTTGGCTTTGCAAAACATTTTAAAAGACATTGCCAATATCTCGATTGTAAAGGAAATTATATTCGCTTTTTCTTTCCTGATTTTATTGCAAGTGATTTATTTCTACTTGATCCGCTGGCGATTTATTGCCCATGTGAAAAATTAAGCGATGGATTGCGGCAAGTTCGGTATGGCATTGAAACAACCTGCCAACCGCACCTATTGAGATGCGTGAGGCCGAAAAAGTTTGGAAATGGCCGATTGAAGGCCGGTTTCATAGAAAAGTGACAGAATAAAGGGAAAGCAGTACAATGAATTTATTGAAAACGCTATTTGAGAAAAGAGGGAAGTACGATGAAAAAAATGAATGTGGAAAGTTTCAATTTGGATCATACAAAAGTGAGTGCGCCATATGTGCGTTTAGCGGGCGTGATTGAAGGAAAAAATGGGGATGTGGTGCGGAAATACGATCTCCGTTTTAAACAGCCGAATAAAGATCACATGGAAATGCCGGCACTCCATTCCCTTGAACATTTAATGGCTGAAAATATCCGCAATCATACAAATCAAGTGGTGGATTTAAGTCCGATGGGATGCCAAACCGGATTTTACCTCACAATGATCAATCACGATAATTATGAAGAAGTGCTGGACATTTTGGAAAAAACCCTGAACGATGTGTTGAATGCGACAGAAGTTCCCGCATGTAATGAAGTGCAATGCGGCTGGGCGGCAAACCACAGCTTGGAAGGGGCAAAACAATTGGCCAAAGAAATGTTGGAAAAACGGAATGAATGGTCAAACATTTTTCAAGAAGAATAAACATTTCGGAAGTATCATCTTTTCGGATGATACTTTTTTTAAACCTAATAAGACCAATTTCCCTCGGATTTAACTGGTAAATTTTAGTACTTTGAAGTGATTTTATAATTTACTATAATTGGATATTATTGAAATAGTTACTAATTTTTTGAAGTGAAGTGAGGCCATCGATGTGGAAGTATTTGTAGGACGGCAGCCAATTTTTAATCGGAATGAAGAGGTCGTTGCTTATGAATTATTATATAGAAATAATGAGGCCAACCGTTTTGAGAAAGTGGATTCAGATAGTGCAACCATGCAAGTATTGAAAAATTCAGTGTTTTCGATTGGCATGGAAGAACTGACGAATGGATTGCCCGGATTTGTGAATTTTACGGAAAGATTATTGATGAGTGACATTTTTGATATCATCGATCCTGCCACATTTGTCATTGAAATATTGGAAAATGTTCCGATTACACAAAAATTGATCGATCGGATTATCGAGTTGAAAAAACGGGGTTTTACGATTGTATTGGATGATTTTGTTTTGCAGCAAAATATAGAAGATTATAACCTCATGTTCCCGCACATCGACATTATCAAAATTGATTTTTTAAGCACTTCAAAAAATGAAAAATCGCTGATTGAAGAACGGGTAAGAAATCACTTTCCACGCATCCGGTTGTTGGCGGAGAAAGTCGAAAACCGCAGTCAATTTGAAGAAGCGAAGGCGGCAAATTATTCATTATTCCAAGGCTATTTTTTTGAGCAGCCACAGATTATCAAAACGACGGATATCCCATTAAACACCCTGAATTTTTTCCAATTGATGTGCATTTTGAAGAAAGAGAATCCTGACATCAAAGAACTTGCCGAAAAAATTGAACAAAATGTGACACTCACATATAAGTTGCTCCGGCTGATCAACAATATTTCCGGAAAGCAATTAAAAGTGCGTTCCATTCAGGAGGCCATCACGATGTTTGGCTGGATGGAGCTTAAAAAATTTCTGTATTTATTGGCCGTTCATGAAGAGCGGCTGGAAGAGACGTCGGATGTTGAAATCGAATTGATGAGAACGTCCATATTGCGTGCAAAAGCATGTGAAATGTTGGCAAGAAAAAAGAATAAAGAAAATTATCCGGAGTATTATTTTGTCGGCATGTTTTCACTGATTGATGCCATCTTGCACAGACCGATTCAAGCCATTGTACAACAATTGCCGTTTTCGAAAAAGGTCATTGAAACGATTTGCGGAAAGGAAACGGAAATGACAATTTATTTACAATTAAGCACGGCCCTTTCGAAACTTGATTTGGATCTGGCGGCGAAATTGGCAAAAGAATTGGGCATCGGAACGAAGGAATTATGGTATATATACAGAACCGCTTTAGATTATTCGAAAAAATCTTTTTGACGAACCGTTCAAAGTTGCGCGAATAGGATTCAATTCTTTGTCCACAATATTAATTACTGAACCTTCGAAGACAATTGAATAAGACAAAAATTATATCAAAATAATTTTGTTCGTTTATGAACGGTCTTTCACAAAGAATTCACAAAGATGAAACAATTGCCGAAAGCGTTGAAAATATTGGCTTTTGCCTTGTTTTCTAAGCTTTGGTGAAAAGACCAAATGTTTCTTTCTTCAATCATTTTGATATAATGAACTTGTATTGCAAATTTTTATTACTTGGAGGGGTTCAAGAAATGAAAAAAGCATGGTTAGCACTACTATTAGGGTCCGCGCTTGTACTTGGAGCTTGTGGTGGCGGAGACGACACTGCTGACGGAGGTTCAAACGGCGACACTACTGCAGATGCAAGCAAAGGCGAAGAGCTAGTTAAGAAAAACTGTACTTCTTGCCATGGTGGAAATTTGGAAGGTATGGGCAATACGCCTGCATTAAATGACGTTGGTTCAAGATTATCTGAAGAAGAAATCTTAGATGTCATCAACAACGGTAGAAATGCCATGCCTAAAGGTTTGCTTTCAGGTGAAGATGCTGAAGCTGCTGCTGCTTGGTTGGCACAACAAAAATAATGAAAAATTAAAAGCGTTTACATTGGAAAAAAATTAGGGGACGTTGCAAGTGCGTCTCCTTTTTTATTTTGGTTAAGTATACTATAATGCTAAAATAAATACATATGAGAAAAAAGGTGGGAGAGTGGAATGGCACAAGTTACAACAAAAGATGTAATGGAAAAATTTGATTTAAAGCTTGTCAGCGGTCATGAAGGGATCGGCCGGTATATTACAACAAGCGATATTTCAAGGCCTGGATTGGAGATGGCCGGGTATTTTACCCATTATCCTGCAGACCGCGTGCAACTGATTGGAAGAACCGAGTTATCTTTTTTTGAAATGCTCCCTCCGGATTTGAAAAGAGAACGAATGATGAAATTGTGCTCACAGGAAACGCCGGCAATTATCATTTCAAGAAATATGGAAGTGCCGCAGGAATTGATCGATGCTTCCAATCACAACAATGTGCCTGTACTTGTCACTTCCATGAAAACGACAAGATTCTCGAGCAGGCTGACAAACTTTCTGGAAAGTAAACTGGCTCCATCTACGGCCATTCATGGCGTATTGGTGGATGTTTATGGAATCGGTGTATTGATTATCGGAAAAAGCGGTGTAGGGAAAAGTGAAACCGCTCTGGAGTTAATTAAGAAGGGCCATCGTTTGGTCGCGGACGATTGTGTGGAAATACGCCAGGAAGCCGAGAATTTATTGATTGGAAGTCCGCCGCCATTATTGGAGCATTTACTGGAAATTCGGGGAATCGGCATCATCAACATCATGACTTTGTTCGGCGCAAGCGCTGTTCGTCCATATAAACGCATTACATTGATCGTGGAGCTGGAAACCTGGGATCCAAATAAAACATACGACCGTTTGGGCCTGGATGAAGAAAAAATGAAAATCATTGATACGGAAATAACAAAATTGACGATTCCGGTACGGCCAGGACGAAATGTTTCCGTAATTATTGAAGTGGCAGCGATGAACTATCGTTTGAAAAAAATCGGCATCAATCCTGCATTGGAATTTTCTAGAAGGTTGGACGAGGTCATTGCAATGCATGATGAAATAGATGAATATTAATTATGGGAGATTATGGTGTTGGGAGGAGTTCATATGGATACGATTTTGTTAGCAATTGATCCGGTTGCCATAAGCATTGGTCCACTCACTGTCCGGTGGTATGGCATTATCATTGTCACAGGCATCATCCTCGGGTATATCGTTGCCCAGGCTGAGGGGAAAAAGCGCGGATTACCTGAAGATTTTTTCGGGGATTTGTTGTTGTGGGCGGTGCCGATTTCAATCCTTTGCGCCCGCCTCTACTATGTCATCATGAAATGGGATTATTACGGTGCAAACCCTGGGAAAATCATTGAAATTTGGAATGGCGGGATTGCCATCCACGGGGCATTGATTGGTGCGATCACGACCGCGTATATTTTCTGTCGAGTGAGAAAAGTGAGCTTTTTAAAGGTTGCGGATATTGCGGCTCCAAGCATATTGATTGGCCAAATCATCGGTCGCTGGGGAAATTTCATGAATCAAGAAGCTTATGGAGGTCCTGTATCCCGTGAGTTTCTTGAAAATTTATTTTTGCCGGATTGGCTGATAGAACAAATGTACATCCATGATTTGGGTACATATGTTCATCCGACTTTCCTCTATGAATCCGCATGGAATTTTGTCGGGCTCATCATTTTACTGTTGTTCAGAAAAGCCAATTTGCAACGTGGGGAAATTTTCTTCTCCTATTTAATTTGGTATTCCATTGGCCGGTTTTTTATCGAAGCTCTGCGAACAGACAGTTTGTATTTGGTTGGGGATTTGCGCTCAGCCCAAGTCGTTTCGATCACATTGATCATCGTCGGTTTTGTTTCGATATTCTATCGCCGGTGGAAAGTTCGGCCAGTCGTTCGTTATCTAGATAAATAGAAAGGAAAATGGGAAATGTCTACGTTAAAAAAGGGGTTCGTCGCAGGCGGCCAAACCGCTTGGTCATTAAGCAAAGTCATTTTTCCGATTACATTTATTGTTACGATTTTACAATTTACACCGGTTCTGCCTTGGCTTATCCATATCATTGAACCGTTGATGGGGATACTCGGATTGAGCGGGGAGGCGGCAATTCCGCTTGTTCTTGGAAATTTCCTGAACTTATATGCAGCCATTGCGGGGATTTTGTCCGTTGATCTTACCGTAAAAGAAGTGTTTATTCTTGCGGTGATGCTTTCCTTCTCCCACAATATGTTTATCGAAACGGGCGTCGCCTTGAAAGTGGGGGTAAAGCTTTGGGTGGTACTCGCGGTGCGCTTTGGATTGGCGATCCTTTCCGCCATTGTGATCCGTTTTGTTTGGAACGGCGGTGGAGAGATGGCCCATTATGGATTGGTTCCTACCCAAACTCCGGATCCGAACGGCTGGGGGGAAATTTTATTTTTGGGACTTGAAAAAGCGTGTTACGGAATTTTGCAATTGTTGATCATTGTAATTCCTTTGATGATCATCGTGCAATTTTTGCGCGACTATCATTTCTTGGATAAATTATCGAATGCATTGGCTCCGGTGACGAAAGTGATTGGCGTAAAGCCAAACGCTGCCATGACATTGGTTGCCGGTTTAGTCATCGGCTTGGCTTACGGGGCAGGTGTGATGATTCAATCTGTCAAAGAGGATGGCGTGAGCAAAAAAGACGCTACGTTATGTTTCATCTTCTTGGTCGCTTGCCATGCGGTGATTGAGGATACGCTCATCTTCGCGCCGTTGGGGGTACCAATTTTATATTTGTTGTTGATTCGACTGATTACAGCATTTGTTTTGACAATCATTGTGGCTTATATTTGGAATAGGGCAGATCTGAAGGCATTAAACAAGGAAGTGGCACAAACAGAATGAAAGCTTTACTATTTGATTTTGATGGTACATTATTAAATACAAATGAATTAATTATCCGGACATTTATGCATGTATTAAACGACAAATTTCCTGGGCAATATTCGCCGCAAGATTGCATCAAATTCATTGGTCCGTCATTAAAAGAGACATTTGAACAAATTACGCCAAATGAAGTCGATGAAATGATCTCGAAATATCGCGAGTGGAACCATGCTTATCACGACCAATATGCGAAAGAATTTGACGGCGTGAATGAAACGTTGGAACAGTTGAAACAGGAAGGACATAAATTAGTCATCGTTTCCACGAAAAAAAAGGAAACGATTGAACGTGGTCTCAAATTGATGAAAGCGGAGCATTATTTTGATTTTTGGATCGGCTTGGAAGATGTAAGCAGGGTAAAACCGGATCCGGAGCCGGTCTTGTTGGCATTGGACCGCTTGAAAGTGCCGAAAGAAAAAGCTTTAATGATCGGGGATAATTATCACGATATTTTGGCGGGAAAAAATGCGGGTGTTAAAACTGCCGGAGTGGCTTGGTCAATCAAAGGGGAGGATTATTTGAGACAGTTCCAGCCGGATTATATGTTGCATCACATGTCCGACTTACTAACGATCGTGAAGGGGTTGTAATATGCGGAGAACTGAAAGGTACCAGGTTCAAGGAGGCGCCAACTCTTTATGGCATGTTTATAAAACCGTATCCTTTTGGAAGGTTGTCAAATGCTTTATCTTTATTCAAATCGGCCGGATCACGCCATTTATGGGATTGAAAAATTGGATTTATCGCACCTTTTTGAAAATGAAAATCGGGAAGAAAACGTCCCTTGCATTGATGGTCATGCCTGATACGATGTTCCCGGAGCGCATAACCATCGGCGACAATACCATTATTGGGTACAATACGACGATTTTGGCTCATGAGTATTTGATCGATGAGTACCGCTTGGGTGATGTGAAAATCGGGAATGAAGTGATGGTTGGTGCAAATTCAACGATTTTGCCGGGAGTGGAAATCGGTGATGGCGCGATTGTTTCGGCAGCGACTTTGGTGAATAAAGATGTTCCTGCCGGAGCAATGGTGGGAGGAAACCCGATGCGCATCATTTACACGGCGGAAGAAATGGCGGAACGGAAAAAGAAAAGACAAATGAAGGGGGATGGGGCTGTATAGAAAGAAGTGCTTTCTAAACAGCCTTTTTTCGTATATTGGATGGTTTGCGGATATCCTTCTTTCGTAAAGTCTAAAGTTTACGATTGGCGGATAAGTTCGCGAATTTGGCGGATATTAGGTTGGAAATGACGGATTCTTGCGCAAGATTGGCGGATATCCTTCTTTCGTAAAGCCAAATTGTTAGGCTTGGCGGATAAGTTCGTGAATTTGGCGGATATTAGGTTGGATATGGCGGATTCTTGCACAAGATTGGCGGATATCCGTCTTTCGTAAAGTCTAAAGTTTACGATTGGCGGATAAGTTCGCAAATTTGGCGGATATGGCGCTGGAAATGGCGGATTCTTGCGCAAGTTTGGCGGATATTCTTCTTTCGTAAAGCCAAAATTTTACGATTGGCGGATAAATTCACAAACTTGGCGGATATCCTTCTTTCGTAAAGCCAAAATTTTACGATTGGCGGATAAATTCACAAACTTGGCGGATATGGCGCTGGAAATGGCGGATTCTTGCGCAAGATTGGCGGATATCCTTCTTTCGTAAAGCCAAATTGTTAGGCTTGGCGGATAAGTTCGTGAATTTGGCGGATATTAGGTTGGATATGGCGGATTCTTGCACAAGATTGGCGGATATCCTTCTTTCGTAAAGTCTAAAGTTTACGATTGGCGGATAAGTTCGCAAATTTGGCGGATATGGCGCTGGAAATGGCGGATTCTTGCGCAAGTTTGGCGGATATTCTTCTTTCGTAAAGCCAAAATTTTACGATTGGCGGATAAATTCACAAACTTGGCGGATATCCTTCTTTCGTAAAGCCAAAATTTTACGATTGGCGGATAAATTCACAAACTTGGCGGATATGGCGCTGGAAATGGCGGATTCTTGCGCAAGTTTGGCGGATATTCTTCTTTCGTAAAGCCAAATTGTTAGGCTTGGCGGATAAGTTCGCAAATTTGGCGGATATGGCGCTGGAAATGGCGGATTCTTACGCAAGTTTGGCGGATATCCGTCTTTCGTAAAGCCAAAATTTTACGATTGGCGGATAAATTCACAAACTTGGCGGATATGGCGCTGGAAACGGCGGATTCTTACGCAAGTTTGGCGGATATCTAACTTTGAAAGAGGAAATTTTCATTGATCCAATCAAGCGAAAGATAAAAATTTCCTAAAAGCCCCTTTTATGAATTGACTATTTTTTAATAGTTCGATACAATGCTTTCATATACTAATTCTCTAACTCTCTAATACTCTAGCATACTAAAGTAAATGTAATAGGAAGTGTGTATATATGTCATCCATCAAAAAATTTGAAAAACCCCTTGGAATGAGAGATACATTCCCTCGAATTTATGAAAAAATGGAGAGGGCAAGGCAAATCGGGCGCCAAGTCTTTCGTTCAAGGGGATTTGATTTTATCGAAACGCCTACATTGGAATATTACGATACTGTCGGAAAAGCGTCCGCCATCTCTGATTCCTTCTTATTCAAATTGGTGGACAGCCAAGGAAATACCCTTGTTTTGCGTCCGGATATGACAACGCCGATTACAAGGGTGGCCACATCCAAATTGTTGAAAGAAAAAATACCGCTACGGCTTGCCTATTCAGCCAATGTGTTCCGCGCACAGCAAATGGAAGGCGGAAGACCGGCTGAATTCGGACAAATGGGCATTGAAATTATTGGAGATAAAACGGTTTTTGCTGATGCGGAAGTGATCATAACAGCGGTACAATTAATGAAAGAGTTGGGCATCGAGTCGTTCAAATTGACGATTGGGCATGCAGGCGTACTCCATGATATTTTGGACGATTATACAGATCATGATTATCAGCGGGAAATTTTGCGGAATTTGCTTGTGGAGCGCAATTATGTCGGATTCGAAGAGGCGGTGCATGAATTTGATTTGCCGGCAACGAAAGCCAATGCGTTGCTTGAGTTTATCAATGAAGCAACAAATCTGTCTTCCATTGAAGATATGGAAAAATACGTGCGCAAAAACGACGGTATCGAATATATGAAACAACTTTCCAAATTAATTGATGCATACGATCTTTCCCAATATGTGTCATTCGATTTTACCCTCTCAAGCCATATGAGCTATTACACGGGCATGCTGTTTGAAGTATTTGCATCGGGCAGCGGTTTCCCGTTAGGCAATGGCGGCCGTTATGACGGTTTGTTGCATTTGTTTGGAAGTGACGTGGGAGCCACTGGATTCAGCATCCGCATCGACCGGCTGCTTGAAGTGTTGCCGAAAGAAGAAGTGGAAGAAGAAACCGTCTGCATTTTATTTGATGACGAAGATTTTATCAAGGCATTGGATCTTGCATCCACATTAAGGGAACAGGGAGCCCGTGTAACGGTCCAATCCAAAAAAGGGTTAATGAATAAAGAAGCATTCACGAAACTGTTTAGTCGGGTTGTTGATTTGAGCCAGGAGGAAGCACAATGAGTAGCGAATTGACGATTGCCATGCCAAAAGGGCGGATTTTCGAAGAAGCATATCAAATGTTGATTGAAGCAGGATTCAAGCTGCCGGAAGAAGTGGAAATGTCGAGAAAATTGATGATTGAGATTCCGGAAGAAAATATCCGCTTTATTTTAGCGAAACCGATGGATGTGCCGGTTTATGTGGAACATGGGGTTGCGGATATCGGCATTGCGGGGAAAGATGTGTTAATGGAACAGCAGCGGAATGTCCATGAACTGTTGGATTTAAAAATTAGCAAATGCCATATTGCATCAGCGGGATTGCCGAATACGCAAATGGATGAAATCGCCCCGCGCATCGCAACAAAATATCCCAATATCGCGATGAATTATTATAAAGGCATTGGCGAGCAAGTGGAAATCATCGAATTGAACGGTTCCATCGAACTTGCGCCGATGATCGGCCTTGCAGATCGCATCGTGGATATCGTGTCAACCGGCAGAACGTTAAGGGAAAATGGGTTGGTGGAATATGAACATATCGCCGATGTATCATCCCGCCTAATTGCCAACCCGGTAAGTTATCGGATGAAAAATGAACGCATACAAGAAATCGTATCCCGATTGAAGAAAATTGTGAAGTAAAGGGAAGGTTGCCAAATGAAGATTTCCAAGTTAACCAAAAACATTTCTTTGAAAAGAGAGCTTGAGAACGGAAATGAAGAACAATTGAAAACCGTGCGCCAAGTAATCGCGGACGTTCGGGAAAATGGGGATGCAGCGATCCGCAAATATACGGAGATGTGGGACAAAGTCGTCCTCTCTGATTTCCGGGTGACAGAAGAAGAAATCAATGAAGCCCTTCAAAACTTCGACCCCCAATTGAAAAAGGACCTGGAAGAAGCGGCGGACAATATCCGCAAATATCATGAAGCGCAAAAGCGGGAAGGCTATACATTGCCTTTGGCTGACGGTTCGTACCTTGCCCAACGGATTGTTCCGTTGGATTCGGTGGGATTATACGTGCCGGGGGGATCTGCAGCCTATCCTTCTTCTGTATTGATGAACGTGATTCCTGCCCAAGTGGCCGGGGTGAAACGGATCGTGATCACCTCCCCTTGCGGCAAAGACGGAAAACTTCCTCCTGCCGTGCTTGTTTGCGCGAGCATTTTAGGGGTGGAGGAAATCTATAAAATCGGCGGCGCCCAAGCCATTGCCGCACTCGCCTATGGAACGGAATCCATCGCCCCTGTCGATAAAATCACAGGTCCCGGAAACATTTTTGTGGCCCTTGCGAAGCGGGAAGTATTCGGCCAAGTGGCGATTGATATGATTGCCGGACCAAGTGAAATTTGCATCCTTGCCGATGACTCCGCCTACCCTGATGAAATTGCGGCGGACTTATTGAGCCAAGCGGAGCACGACATGCGGGCTTGCGCGATTTTAATCACAACGAGCGAAAATTTGGCCAATGCGGTCAGCGAACAAGTGGAAGAGCAATTAAAACAACTTCCAAGAGAGAATATTGCGCGAGCGTCCATTGAAAACTTCGGCCACATTTATATTGCGGAAACAATGGATCAGGCGGTGGATGCGGTGAACACCCTTGCTCCTGAACACTTGGAGATTGTGACAGAAAATGCGGAAGAAGTGAGCAAAGGGATCCGCCATGCAGGAGCCATCTTCCTTGGACGGTACAGTTCGGAACCGGTGGGTGATTACTTTGCCGGCCCGAACCACGTACTCCCTACAAACAGCACGGCGCGTTTTGCCAGCGGATTAAATGTGGATGACTTTATTAAAAAGACAAACATCATTTATTATTCGGAAAAAACTTGGGAAGAGAATGCGCCGAAAATTGCGAGACTTGCCCGGATGGAAGGGTTGGAAGCCCATGCGAGAGCCGTGGAATCGCGCGTTTGGAAGAAAGGAGAATAATCAATGACGCAAGCCAAAAAACGATTTGCCCAAATCGAACGGACAACGAAAGAAACCCAAATCAAAGTGGAATTTTATCTGGATGGGGAAGGAAAAGCGGAAGTTGATACCGGCGTTCCCTTTATGGACCACATGCTTGATTTATTTATGAAGCACGGCTTGTTCGACGGTAAAATTGTGGCGAATGGGGATACGCATATCGATGATCACCATACGACGGAGGATCTCGGCATCGTTTTGGGACAAGCGGTGAAAGAAGCCCTTGGGGATAAACGGGGCATCCGGCGATACGGAAACGCCTTTGTGCCGATGGATGATGCTTTGGCCCAAGTGGTGGTGGATTGTTCCAACCGCCCGCACTTGGAATACCGTGTGACGCCGGAATTGAAACCAAAAGTGGGAACATTCGATACGGAATTGGTCCATGAATTTTTATGGAAGTTTGCTTTGGAAGCGAGAATGAACGTGCATGTGATTGTCCCTTATGGCCACAATACGCACCATATCATTGAAGCCATTTTTAAAGCCCTTGCCCGCGCAATTGATGATGCGGTACAAAGCGATCCGCGGGTCAAAGGAGTACCTTCAACGAAAGGACTACTCGCATGAAAATAGGTGTTATCGATTACGGAATGGGAAATTTATTCAGCGTGACGCAAGCGCTAAAAAAATTAAATGCAGAAGTGATTCTGTCTTCCAAACCGGAAGAATTGAGAGAAGCCGATGCGCTCATTTTGCCTGGAGTAGGCGCTTTTCCGGATGCGATGAAACGATTGCAGGAAACCGGGCTTGATGGGTTTATCCGCAGTGAAGTCAAAAACGGCAAACCCCTTCTAGGCATCTGTTTAGGAATGCAGCTTTTGTTTGAAGAAAGTGAAGAAGTTGCTCCGACCAATGGCTTTGGTTTCTTTGAAGGCAAAGTTGTCCGCTTTTCCGGTATTTCAGAAAAAGGTGAAAAATACCGGGTTCCCCATATGGGATGGAATTCATTGACATTCCATTCGGTTCCCGATTGGTTGAAAGGGGAACAATTGCCGGAGGACAAGCATGTTTATTTTGTCCATTCTTATTATGCAAACACCGACTCCCCTCAAGTGGTGGCTACTGCCGATTATTTTGGCGTTCAAGTTCCCGGCATTGTTCAAAACGGCAATGTTTGCGGCATGCAGTTCCATCCTGAAAAGTCAGGGGGATTCGGCGTGTATTTATTGAAAAAGTGGCTGCAAGGGGTGAAATAAATGTTGACGAAACGGATCATACCTTGTTTGGACGTAAAAGACGGAAGGGTCGTAAAAGGCATTCAGTTCGTAGGATTAAGGGATGCTGGTGACCCGGTGGAACTTGCAAAGTATTATGATGGGCAAAGAGCCGATGAGCTCGTATTTTTGGATATTTCCGCATCCTACGAAGGCCGGCAAACGATGGTGGATGTCGTGAGAAAAACAGCTACGGAAGTATCCATTCCTTTTACGGTGGGCGGCGGCATCCGCACATTGGATGATATGAAACGGATTTTGCGGGCAGGTGCGGATAAAGTATCCGTCAACACTTCCGCCATCGAAAGACCGGAATTGATCAAAGAAGGGGCGGATTTTTTCGGCTCCCAATGCATCGTAGTCGCGATTGATGCCCGTTACAGCGATGAAGATGGCACTTGGATGGTATATACCCATGGCGGCCGGAACAAAACGGATTGGACCGCTGTGGAGTGGGCAAAAAAAGCGGTGGAGCTTGGAGCTGGTGAAATTCTGCTCACAAGTATGAACAAAGATGGCGAAAAGTCCGGGTTCGACTTGGCTTTGACGAAAGCCGTACGAGATGCGGTGACAGTGCCGGTGATTGCAAGCGGCGGAGCAGGAAACAAGGAACATTTCCGCGAAGTGTTGCAAGATGTGGATGCGGATGCAGCCCTTGCAGCTTCCATTTTCCACTATAAAGAAACAAGCGTGCCTGAAGTGAAGGCGTACTTACGAGAAAAAGGAGTCTGTGTCAGATGATTGAAATAGAAAATTTGAAATTCGATGAAAAGGGATTAATTCCCGCCGTTGTGCAAGATGCACGTTCAAAACAAGTGTTGACCGTTGCTTATATGAATAAGGAATCCCTTCAAAAAACGATCGAAACTGGGGAAACGTGGTTCTATTCCCGTTCACGCGGCGAACTTTGGCACAAAGGAGAAACAAGCGGCAATACGCAAAAGGTCATCTCCATCACAACCGATTGCGATCAGGATGCGTTGGTGGTTGAGGTTGTTCCGGCAGGTCCCGCTTGCCATAAAGGGACAACTTCCTGCTTTACGGAAACCGTTGTTGAAAACGGACATGTCGGCAGTGTCGGCATCATTCCGGAATTGGTGGAAATCATCAAGAAACGGGAAGAAGAAATGCCTGAGGGTGCCTATACAACTTACTTATTCACTGAAGGAATCGATAAAATCTGCAAAAAAGTCGGTGAAGAGGCGACAGAAGTGGTCATCGGCGCAAAAAACCGCAATCCGGAAGAAGTGAAATGGGAAGCGGCCGATTTGATTTACCACTTGCTTGTACTATTGCAAGAGCAGAAAATCAGCGTGTATGATGTATTGGATGTGTTGGTGGAGCGCCATAAGCAAAAAAGGGCCAGCACAAAAAATACAAAATAAATTCAACAATCGAATAAGCATTTGAAATGACGATTGTTGGAAATGTGATATAATAAAGTGGATTAATAAAAGGAACGTTTCTAAAACGTTCCTTATTTATTGTCTTGGAGGTTCATTTTGGAAAAGAAACAACAAAAAGAGAAAAATAACATCGTTTCGTTCATTCCAGATGGAGAATATTATTTCAACAAAGCAATCAAAGCCTTGGAAAAGGACCAAATGGATCGGGCGTACAAATATATGAAAAGAGCAGCGGAATTGAGCCCGGATGATGCGCATGTGTTAATGCATTACGGGCTGTTGGAAATGAACGCTCAAAATTTTGAAAAGGCTTATGAATTAATACACACCGCATATTGCATGGAACCGGACGAACCGGAACATGTTTATTATTTGGCAGAAGTATCAGGTTATTTGGGCTTGATGAATGATGCGAAAAAATATGCGGAAAAATATTTGGAACTTGAGCCTGATGGATATTACGCATGGGAAGCAAAAGAAATCATCGATTACGTCCATTTCGAGCAAAATGAAATTGACGATTTTGATGAAGAGGATTCATTTGAACAAATCATTATGCAAGAAAAAGCCCGCCGCTTGATAGAAGAAAAGCAATTCCATGAAGCGATTGAAGTGTTGGAAAATCTTGTTGATCAATATCCGGAACTTTGGCCAGCCTATAACAATTTATCTCTCGCTTATTTTTATGTAGGGGATTTGGAACAATCGAAAGCCATCCTGAATCATGTCCTCCGGGAAAATGTCGGAAATCTGCACGCGCTATGCAATTTAACGATCATCGCTTATTACGAAAAAGATGAACCGGCGCTTCATTATTTGGTGGACGTGTTGAAAAAGGTGCATCCTTTCGATTTTGACAGCCGATATAAACTGGGTGCCACGTTGGCGCTGATTGGCGAATATGATTTGGCATACAAATGGCTCCATAGCATGTCAAAGCGGATGATGCCGAATGATCCCGGTTTTTATTTTTGGTTAAGTCAAGCCGCATACTTCTCAAATCATGTGAAAGAAGCGGAAAGAGCCTGGGAAATGCTGACCCAGCTGGATCCTTCAAAAAACGGCATGGAACCGTGGAGACACATCAAAAGAAAAGAACTGTCCGAAATTCCGACACTCGATCAAAATCGGGACTACATTATCAAGAAAATCAGCAGCAATTATTCCGCCCACCGGATGTTCGGCTTTTTCCTGCTAGGCAAATCGGCATTTAAACAGGAGATCATCTCCCATCCGAAATTGATCGATTTATCCAAATACAACGGATTGGAAAAGCTTTGTTTAGCTTATGCATTGAATCATCAATTCAATATGAACAATAAAGTGGAAAAAAATTTTATCCGCCTGATCGCCGTTGCAGAGGAACTTTTCAACAATGTTGAAGCGTTGACTCTCGAAATCCAGCACCTGTTCCAAATGTGGTTCGTACTCAGTGAGAAAGCGTTCTTGAACGGTTACGAATTCAAAAATGTGAAAGCCCTGACCGCCGCAGTGGAATATATGTATTATTCAACGGTCAGTTCAAAGAAAATCACAAAAAAACAATTTGCAGAAAAATATGGCATAACGGTCTCCACATTGACAAAGTATGTAGACCAATTATTGGAGTTTTTACCATTTAATGAAGAATAGGCAAATTAATTGAAGTTTCATTTTGGTTTCACTACATTAAAGGTAGTTGGGAGGAATAGAAATGGCAGAAGAAAAAATTTATGACGTCATTATCATCGGTGCAGGGCCTGCAGGAATGACCGCAGCGGTATACACATCCCGCGCAAACCTTTCCACTCTGATGTTGGAACGCGGAATCCCCGGCGGACAAATGGCGAATACGGAGGAAATTGAAAACTATCCAGGTTTCGAATCCATTTTAGGTCCGGAATTGTCCACAAAAATGTTTGAACATGCGAAAAAATTCGGAGCGGAATATGCTTACGGCGACGTTTCCGAAGTGATTGACGGAGAAGAATTCAAAATCGTCAAAGCAGGTTCAAAAGAATATAAAACCCGTGCCATCATCATCGCGACAGGTGCCGAATATAAAAAATTGGGCGTTCCCGGCGAAAACGAACTTGGCGGACGCGGTGTAAGCTACTGTGCGGTTTGTGACGGAGCATTTTTCAAAGGAAAAGATCTGATCGTTGTCGGCGGCGGGGACTCAGCTGTCGAAGAAGGCGTTTATTTGACGCGCTTTGCAAATAAAGTGACCATTGTGCATCGCCGGGATAAATTGCGTGCCCAAAAAATCCTGCAAGATCGTGCATTCGCCAATGAAAAAGTGGACTTTATCTGGAACCACACAGTGAAGCAAATTAATGAAAAAGATGGAAAAGTGGGAAGTGTAACGCTGGTTTCAACAGTGGACGGTTCAGAAAAAGAGGTTCCATGCGACGGAGTCTTTGTTTACATCGGCATGTCGCCATTGACTGCACCTTTTAAAAATCTCGGCATTTTAAACGAGCAAGGGTATGTTGTAACGAACGATAAAATGGAAACATCTGTGAAAGGCATTTTTGCGGCAGGGGATGTGCGTGAAAAAACGTTGCGTCAAATCGTAACAGCAACAGGGGACGGAAGCATTGCAGCCCAAACTGCGCAACAATATGTGGAAGAACTGAAAGAAAAATTAGTAAAAAACGGGTAATGAGAAATTAACTTTATTGTAACTTTTTCCACCGTAAAAATGGGGTATAATAAAAATAGAATTTAACCCCCCTTTAGTTAGTTTTTAGTTGTTTCCATTTTTGGAAACAACTTTTTTTTTGAAGATTCTACGAAAAGCCTTCTAATCATAAATTCTAAATTATAGATTGTTTATTAAGGTATTGTTTTGTAACGGAATGAACAGTCACGGTATAATAAAAGTAGGAGTAACAAAGATTTGGGGTGTGGATTATGCAGAGAATTGCCAACTTATTAGCAATACAGGATGGACAAGTTCTTCTTCTGAAAAAACCCAGAAGAGGATGGTATGTAGCTCCCGGAGGAAAAATGGAGAGCGGAGAATCCATATTAGAAGCGGCGGTAAGGGAATTTCAAGAGGAGACGAATGTTACTCCTAAAAATGCCCATTTAAAAGGGGTATATACAATTGTCATCAAAGAAGATGACCAAGTCATCGATGAATGGATGCTATTTACCTTTGTCGCAACAGGTGTTGAAGGGACTCCTGACAAGGAAAACAGGGAAGGCATTTTGGAATGGCGCCCAATCGAAGACCTTCACCATCTTCCAATGGCGGAAGGTGATCGGAAAATCCTGTTGTTTAGTGCGTTAAATAAAGGAATTCAGTACGGAACTTGCGTATATACAAAAGATTACGAATTGATAGAGGCAAAATATCAGTCTTCGATGGAATTAATCGAAGGAGATGAAATTTATGGATGATAAAGATGGAAAAGAATATGAATATGAATTAGTGATCATCACAGGAATGTCCGGTGCCGGAAAAACAGTGGCAGTGCAAAGCTTTGAAGACATGGGCTATTATTGCATTGATAACTTGCCACCCAAATTGTTGACAACTTTTTTGGCGTTGATGAAACAATCGAAAAAAAGAATTTCAAAAATTGCCGCAGTCATGGACATGCGCGGCGGGGAATTCTTCAATTCCCTCATTGATGCCCTGGATGCGTTGGAAAAAGAAAAAAGCGTAAATACGCGGGTATTATTTTTGGATGCAGACGATCAGACGCTTGTCCGAAGATATAAGGAAACGAGACGGCAACATCCGTTGGCTCCCGGTGGGCTGCCTCTTGAAGGAATCAAAAAAGAAAGGGAAATGCTCTCAGAATTAAAAGGCAGAGCCCGTTACATTTACAATACATCAAAAATGAAACCGCGGGAGCTTCGTGAACGTATTACTGAAGAATTTTCCCTTTCGTCCAGTCCGAAATTTTCAATAAATGTTGTATCTTTTGGATATAAAAACGGGATTCCTATTGATGCGGACTTGGTTTTTGATGTAAGATTCTTAAATAATCCTTATTATGTTGAAGAATTGAGAAATAAAACGGGATTGGACCAGGAAGTTTACGATTATGTTTATAACACGGCTGAAACAAAAATTTTAATCAAGAAATTGGAAGACTTATTTGATTTCATCATTCCACAATATATCAAAGAAGGGAAACCGCAATTGGTGATCGCCTTTGGCTGCACAGGCGGCCAACATCGTTCGGTTACATTAACTGAATATTTTGGAAAATATTTTAGCAAGAAATATCATACGGAAGTAACCCACCGGGATATTCGTTCTTAAAGAGAGGATTGTTTGGATGGAAAAACTGAATATTGTAGTCATCGGAGGAGGGACCGGATTATCGACCATTTTACGGGGGTTGAAACTTTATCCCTTTCATATAACCGCCATTGTCACGGTGACCGATGATGGGGGATCTTCAGGGAGACTCAGGGATGATTATGACATTCCTCCTCCCGGGGATATCCGCAATGTCATTGCCGCTTTATCTGATACGGAGCCGTTGCTGGAACAAATGTTTCAATACCGCTTTTCAAATTCCCAGGACTTGGGCGGACATTCCTTGGGAAATTTGATGCTGACCGCATTAACCGACATCACCGGTGATTTTTTTAGTGCCATCATTGAGATGAGCAAAGTATTAAATGTGCATGGAAAGGTCATTCCATCCGCAAATGCAAAAGTCAATTTGCATGCAGAGTTGTTGGACGGCCGGATTATTCAGGGTGAATCGAAAATCCCATTGTCCAACAAGCGGATTAAACGCGTTTTTTTAGTACCGGAAGATGTGAAGCCCCTTCCTGAAGCAATCAATGCAATCAACAGCGCGGATGTCATATTGATCGGTCCAGGAAGTCTTTATACGAGTATCATTCCGAATTTATTGGTGAAAGAAATCGGAGAAACCATTGTCCGATCCAAAGCAAGAAAAATTTATATTTGCAACTTGATGACTCAACAAGGGGAAACCAATCAGTTTCAGGCGGCGGATCATGTGAAAGCGATTTATGACCATGTCGGCACACCTTTTTTGGATGCCATATTAGTCAACAGCAACGATTTGCCATCCCCCATTAAAGAAAACTATAAAGAACGAAACGCAGAACCGGTCAGAGTAAATGAAGAAGAATTAAAAAAACTGGGGTTAGAAATTATTAAAAAAAATATTGCCACAATAAAAAATGGTGCTGTTCGGCATGAGGGAAAAGCCATTGCGGAATGGCTGCTCGAATATTCATGAAAAAAAGCATGGTCAAGGATGAGAGGGGGGGCTTGAATGTCATTTGCATCGGAAACGAAGAAGGAATTGACTCAAATTGAGGCAAACGATCAATGTTTAAAGGCTGAGGTCTCTGCCATTATCCGAATGAATGGCACATTATCCTTTTCAAGCAAACAGCTGATCTTGGATGTGCAAACGGAGAATGCAGCCATTGCCAGAAGAATTTATACGATTATCAAGAAACTTTATCCATATAATGTTGAACTCTTGGTCCGCAAAAAAATGCGCTTGAAAAAGAATAATGTTTACATTTGCCGCATTCGTGAAGGTGCGCGCGAGATTTTGAACGATCTTGACATATTGCAGGGAGAATTCCAGTTAAATCATTCAATTTCCAACTCCTTATTAAAAACAAGCAATCAAAAAAGGGCATACTTGAGAGGCGCTTTTTTGGCGGGAGGATCTGTCAATAACCCTGAAACCTCTTCCTATCATTTGGAAATCTATTCAATGTACAAAGAACACAGTGAAGCATTGGCACATTTGATGAATGAGTTTAACTTGAATGCCAAAACCATCGAACGGAAAAAAGGGCATATCACTTATTTGAAAGAAGCGGAGAAAATTTCCGAATTTCTTGGCTTGACCGGCGCCTTCCAAGCGATGCTGAAATTTGAAGATGTCCGGATTCTTCGCGATATGCGGAACAGCGTCAACCGGATCGTCAATTGTGAAACGGCCAATTTGAATAAAACCATTGGCGCTGCCTTAAGACAAGTGGAAAATATTAAATTTATCGATCAAACCATCGGAATCGACCAACTGCCGGAAAAATTGCGGGAGGTGGCAAGACTCCGCATTGAACATCAAGATGTGACGTTGAAAGAATTGGGTGAGATGATTTCAACGGGGACAGTCAGCAAATCCGGAATCAACCATCGCTTGAGAAAAATTGATGAAATTGCCGAAAAGTTACGCCGAGGCGAAAAAGTGATAAAATAATTCAAAAGAATCGCATTGTTCTTTTCATATAATTTCGATAAGATAAATATAAAATGAGATGAACGGTTTAGAAAGGGTGTGGAAATAGAATGGTTGAAACCACAGTGGAGGTTAAGTTGAAAAACGGCTTGCAAGCTCGGCAAGCAGCATTATTTGTTCAAGAGGCAAACCGCTATAAATCCGATGTCTTTTTGCAAAAAGATGAGAAGAAAGTGAATGCAAAATCCATCATGGGAATCATGAGCTTGGCTATTGCAAGAGGGACATCGGTAACACTGATTGCAGAGGGCAATGATGAAAACGAGGCTATTGAAGGGTTATCATCATTTATTTCAAAAGAAGATTAATTTATTCATAATTTGAAAACGCTCGCAATTTTTCGAAGACTTTTTCGAGAATTGTGAGTTTTTTTATTTTCCGGCGCTTTAGAAGGGATCCATGCCGGGAAATCCTCCATTGCCTGATCGGGATATCCGCTAATCCTGTATAAGAATTCGCCATTCTTGAGCAAAAATCCTCTGGAATGGAGTACATAACCGCCAATGGAATTTGCCAAAATATAAAAAAGAGGTATCACCCGAATGGATGATACCTCTTTTCAAAAATTATTTTTCTTCGCTGGAAGAGATGATATGGTCGATCAAACCATAATCTTTGGCTTGTTGTGCGGTCATGAAGTTATCGCGGTCTGTATCTTGCGCGATTTTTTCGATTGGTTGGCCAGTATGATCAGCCAACAATTTGTTTAATTTGTCACGCAAGAAAAGAATGCGTTTTGCAGCAATTTCAATTTCAGTAGCTTGACCTTGGGCACCGCCTAGTGGTTGGTGAATCATCACTTCCGCGTTTGGCAATGCATAACGTTTTCCTTTTGCGCCTGCTGAAAGGAGGAAAGCACCCATCGATGCCGCCATACCGATACAGATTGTTTGTACATCCGGTTTAATGTATTGCATTGTGTCGTAGATGGCCATACCTGCAGTGATGGATCCACCTGGTGAGTTGATGTACAATGAAATATCTTTATCAGGATCTTCCGCAGCTAAGAACAATAATTGTGCTACAATAGAGTTTGCAACGTTATCATCAATTGGGCTGCCAAGTAAAATAATGCGGTCTTTCAATAAGCGGGAATAGATGTCATAAGCGCGCTCACCACGGCTTGTTTGTTCAATGACTGTAGGAACTAAATTCATTTTATGTCCTCCTTAAGCAATAATTGTTATTATGTTTCTACGTACCGAAACAGAAATAGTTTCAGCTTGTATGTTTATCATACACATAATAGTCAATAATGGTCAAATATTAAGTACAGCAATTCATGGAATTTACAAATATCCAGTTTCCTTTGCAATAAATAATTATTTCGTGTTTTAATGGTTGAATTGTTTGGCAGTCCTGTGTATAATATTAGAGTCGTAAGTAATCATATAATAAAACTGTGTTGCATATGTATTATTATATGAAAAATGATTAAAATTATGCAAATAATGGCAATACGTTCAATTTTTGTTGATTAATATGCCCTCGTGGTGTAATGGATAACACTCAAGATTCCGGTTCTTGCACTGGGGGTTCGATTCCCTCCGAGGGCGCTACAAAACATTAAATTCCTTGATACGACTGCTTTTGCAGTCGTTTTTCATTTTTTCGGGGACCTGAAAAAATGTTGCCCGGTTATTTTCATAGTAGTGTCACTTCATTGCGTGTCCCGGGATTTTTTTTGTCCTTTTGTATTTGAAATCCAAGCAATCCCATGTCAGTCCCAGTTCGGAGGACGTGCACCTTGGCAATCGCAACTAAAATGATGGGTCGGGAAAATATTTTGATTTCAGGTTTTTTTGATTTCATCCATCCATTTTAACCCCATCCAAGTTCAAGGGTTTTAATTCCCCGATTTTGCATCCATTTCCCCTTTGTTCATCCCAATGATCCGTCTTTGCTCGCATCCTGGAGGCACGATATACATGTGTCTTTTCCGGATCTTCGCAGTTGAGTGGTTTTACAAGTTCCACTTTCCATTTCATTTTGCAAATCTTCCATTTTCTAAAAACAGAAACGGCAGTAGGTCAGGATAGTCAACAATTTATGAAGGAAACTAATTAGTCAATATTCTTTATTTTCCAATAAATAAGGAAATTACCTAAAAAGGAAAAAACATTTAAAATGCTAAAATTCTTCATCATTTTGACGATAAGATAAAGGGCCCATTCATCGAAAAAAAGAACGAGAATAATGTCGCGACTTTTCATCAGCGGTAGTAGGTCTTATT
Organism: Ureibacillus sp. FSL W7-1570; assembly: GCF_038593265.1. Taxonomy (GTDB): domain Bacteria; phylum Bacillota; class Bacilli; order Bacillales_A; family Planococcaceae; genus Ureibacillus; species Ureibacillus suwonensis. The sequence goes on along the minus strand of NZ_CP151979.1, from coordinate 1,551,803 downwards.
TCGTTTGATTCCAGCGACAGCTGTGGTTCAGCAATTGGATTGATTAGATGCCATATTGAATGTATACGGAACGAGAGGTAAAAGAGCGGACTGTCCATTTTATCTTATTTTTTCGTTAAAACATTTCAATTTTATGGAAAAGCAGAATCTCAACTTTAGGAAGGTGATTCAACATGATTCTCCTTGACGATCAAATCATTTCTCCTATTCTGGTCAAATCGTTGCAAGAACTGGATGTGCCAGTTTTCAAACAAAGTAACCGCCCGGAAATGCCGGATGCGCTACAGATAATGGATGCTGAGGGTTTTTTCTCTACCATCGATGAACATCAAAAGTTATTGACAAATTCGGAAAGCTGCTTGGCATTGCTTGAATCTTATGCTCCAAACATTGTTCAAAATCGTTGGGCAAAACAATTGAAAGATAAAGGAATGTTCCGTCAACTCCTTACTAAAATGTACCCTGATTATTTTTATAAGGTGGTAAACCTGGAGGAGCTTTATAAAATTCCGGTGGAGGAAATCCCTTTTCCCGTTGTAATTAAGCCGAGCAAAGGATATTCAAGCGTTGGAGTCTATAAAGTAAAAAGCGCGGAAGAATGGCGGGAAGCCTTACATAAGTTAAGTGTGGATATGCTTTTTATAAAAAACATGTATGACAATGAAGTGATTAACGGAGAGAGTATATTAATTGAACAATGGGTATTTGGAGAAGAATATGCTGTTGACAGTTATTATGATCAAGATGGCAATCCTGTGATTTTAAATATTTTTAAGCATGTGTTCAAAGACGAATATGATACGTCGGATCGAATCTACTATACGTCCAAACAAGTGATCGAAGAAATCTATGATGACCTGTTGACTTTTATGCATAAGTTTAGAGAAATCGTTCCGTTAAAAAATTTTCCGCTTCACTTTGAAGTGAGAAAACATAATCAAACGATTATTCCGATTGAAATGAATCCGCTCAGATTTGCCGGGGCCGGAACGACGGATCTCGGCTATCATGCTTATGGCTGCAATGTGTATAAACATTATTTTCAAGGAACCAGCCCGGACTGGGAAGCGGTGCTCCGCCAGATGGACCAAAGTTTGTACGGTTTCTTCTGTGCGGAAATTCCGATGGATCTTTCACAAAATCTGATAAAATCCATTGATCATCAGTCATTCAAAGAACAATTCAACCAGATTTTGGAATACCGAGAAATCCAAGCAACCAATGACAGAATGTTTGCCGTTGTGTTTTTCAAAAACGAAACAATGGAAGAGCTTTTTCAATTACTGCAAATGGATTTACGGCCATTTATTGCATTAAAGGAAATGGAGCAATCGAGGGAGAGATAAGGAATGAGAAATATAACTCGGAAGAAATCGATAAAAACCCAATTAATTGTCAGTTTCTTATTTCCGTTTCTTATATTTTCAATGATTCTTTTCGGGTTTGTTAAATATGTATCAGATTACATTATTCAAGAACATGTGATTCCACAATTTGATGAACGGTTAAAAGAAAATGGGCAATTATTGGCACAGTCGATTGATCCGGATTTAATCAAGAATACGATGGAATCCCCGGAAAAATACGGGATGCAGCTGAAGCGGAAATTAGATTCATTTTTTGAAGGGAAAAAGGGAATCGAATATGTATATGTATTGTCCAGAAAAAATGGAAAGGATGTCATTGTCGCTTTAAATGACAGTGACGATTTTATGGTTGAGTCTCCGTTTACGGGGGATCAAAAAACATCCTTTGAAGAAAAAGAGACGGTTCTGAGTCCGATTTACAGAGATAAATGGGGCGTTCATAAATCATTTTTCCTTCCTTTAGAGGATGATGGTGTGGAAGCCATTTTCGGAATCGATATGAGCGCGAAATTTATCGACCAGTTGGAAAACCGGATATTGACGATTTCGATAATTGTAACAGCCGTGATGATTATTATTGGAATCTTATTGGCTTTATTTATTGGAAATCGGATTTCAAAACCGCTTAATAGTTTGGTGCAATATGCGAAAACCTTTTCTACCGGAGATCTTAGCCAATCGATAAATATTAATCGCCAAGATGAAATAGGAATTTTGGCAAACAGCTTTGAAGAAATGAGAAAAAATTTGAGTCACATCATTGACAATGTCAAAGAGAAATCGGAAGGCATCCATCTTACCAGTCAAACTCTATTGGAGTCCTTTGAAGAATTGGATCAGGCTTCTAAGCAGATTGCGACAAGTACAGATGAAGAGGCGAAAGGGGCCGAAGAAAGAGCCAACCATATTGAAAGGATTTCCAATATGATATCGGAAATATCCTCATCGATATCCAATGTAGATGAACAAACAAAGGTGATTAAAAACCTGACGAATCAAACGAGTCAGCAAGCGGAAAAAGGAAATGTCCAAGTTGAAATCATCACCGAACAAATGAACAAAATCAAACAAAATGGTATGGTAAGTAAAGAGAACTTGTCTAATCTGGGGAAAAAATTAGAACATATTAATGAAATTATTAAGATTATCCAGGAAATTTCATCACAAATCCATCTTCTTTCTTTAAATGCATCCATTGAAGCGGCACGTGCCGGAGAGGCGGGCAAAGGATTTTCGGTGGTTGCCCAGGAAGTCCAGAAACTTGCTAATCAAACGGATGGATCGATCAAAACCATATCGAAAGCGATCGTTGAAATTAATGAACAGGCGAATCTCGTGCTGAATTTGAACCAGCAAGATTATGAAGATATTGTAAAAGGTGTTGAGATTGTCGAGGATAATGGGCGATTATTCAATTCAATCTTTGAGTCGGTGGAGCAATTGGCAAAAGGAATTGATACGATAGTGAAAAGTACGGAAGATTTGGATCAAGCATCCGACAAAATTTTAATGTCCATTCAAGAAATTTCGGCCATTTCAGAACAGGGAGTGGCTGCGACTCAGGAAATATCCGCTTCTGCCATCCAACAAAACAGCACGATCGAGTACTTGAAAGAACAAAATGCGGATTTAAAACTGTTGGCTGACAATCTTCAAGATATGATTAAGCGATTCAAGACAAGTGAAATGGAAACAAACTAAAATGAAATTTTATCAGAGGCCATGTAGCGGTGGAGATGCGCGTACTTCTGTTTGACTGGCTTGGCGTGGGTGGCCGCCAGTGATGGACAACAATCGAAGCCGGAAAACAATAGCAGGACAAGAACAGAAAAAATACTACTGATGATGTAAAAGTATTTTGAGGATGAATTTGGGCACGACATGACATTTGCGAAAAAACATTTGATCATTCCAACTGTAGCTGTTTTTCCAAACGAACAGGATCATAATACTTACCCGTTACAGTAGGATTAATTATACATATACAAAAAAGAGTGGCTGGGACAAAACCCCCTCTAAAATGGAAACAGCCCATGAAATTTTGGAATAAAATTTCATGGGCTGTTCTTCATTTTTTCAATAAAAATAAGGACATCTTCTGTTAAAATTTAAGTATCCAACCCCAAAAATTTTAACGAAAGAAGTGTCCTTATGTTTAAATATTATAACATGAATCAATTAGTTTTGCCTCTAGATTTAGAAATAAAATTACAAGAAAATGATATTGCCTTCCACATCCACCATTTAGTTGAAAGTATTCCAGATGAAGCCTTCCAGCCGTTTCTTCGAAATACAGGTTGTCCTGCTTATCATCCACGCATGATGCTAAAAATTATTTTGTGTGCCTATTCGCAGTCTGTCTTTTCAGGTCGAAAAATTGAAGCGCTATTAAAGGATAGTATACGAATGATGTGGTTGGCACAAGGATATGAACCAAGTTATCGGACGATCAATCGTTTTCGTGTACATCCGGAAGTAAAAGAATTAATTCGTCAATGTTTTGTCCAATTCCGTTGCCAACTGGTGGAAGAAAAATTAATCGATCAAGAAGCTATTTTTATCGATGGTACGAAGATTGAAGCGAATGCCAATAAATTTACTTTCGTATGGAAGAAATCCATTGAAAAATACAACCAAAACTTAATTGAAAAGTCCAATCAGTTATACAACGAACTATTGGAAAAAGAAATCATCCCTGAAATGGAGCGGGAAAATGAGGGAGAACTGTCTGTTGAAGAACTCGCTCAAATGGTGCAACAAGTCGATAAAGTCATTACGGAATATGACCAAAAAATCGAATCATCGCCCGATGCCACAGAACGAAAAGCATTAAGAAGCGAACGGAAATATCCGAAGCGAGTGTACAAACAGTTGATTGACTTGATTTTACGTAAACAAAAGTATCAAAAAGACTTCGAAATCTTGGGTGAACGGAATAGTTATTCCAAAACAGACTTAGATGCGACGTTCATGCGAATGAAAGACGACTATATGAAAAACGGTCAATTGAAGGCTGGATACAACGTACAAATCGCAACAGAAGGTCAATACGCACTAGCTTATAGCATCTTTCCAAATCCTACTGATACACGTACATTAATTCCGTTCTTGAATAAGATAGAAAAGGATTATTTTCCGTTGCCAAAGTATATTGTCGCAGATGCTGGTTATGGTAGTGAACAAAACTATGAAGACATCCTTTCGAATCGAAAATGTGAGGCACTCATTCCATATACCATGTATGAGAAAGAACAAAAGAAGAAATATAAACAAAATCCATTTCATCCAGACAATTGGATGTACGACGAAGAAAGTGATACCTACATTTGTCCAAATCAGCAGCGAGTAACCTTCCGTTATCGTTCTGTACGTACAGATAAGACTGGTTTCAAACGAGAATTGAAAATCTATGAATGTGAAAACTGTTCAGGATGTCCATTTCGTTCATCATGCACAAAAGCAAAGGAAGGCAATCACCGAAAGGTCATGGTGAATGAAAAATGGGAACAACAAAAAGAATATGTAAGAGCGAAGCTTTCAGAAGAAAAAGCTGGTTCTATTTTCCGTCAACGTAAAATAGACGTAGAACCAGTTTTTGGATTCTTGAAGGCTAATTTGCGTTTCACTCGATTTTCCGTTCGAGGAAAATCGAAAGTGGAAAATGAAATGGGCATTGCCTTAATGGCCGTGAATTTACGGAAATACACGGCCAACAAAGATCAACTGACCAAAAATAATGGAGAGAAATGGAAAAAGGAGAATTTGAGTTGGCTCAAATTCTCCTTTTTCCTATTTTGAAGCTAGTTTTGTCCCAGCCTCTTTTGGATTTATGCGCGGAAAATCATTTTGCATGTAGTTGGCGCAGAAATAACCGAAAACTTGGAAATATCGATTCGTTAAGTGCATCCAAGCGCCAGGATTGGATGGGGAAGCTTTGCCCATGTTGCTTGTGGACTTCCGCGGAGTTTTTTGTGCACCTAATCAACAGGATTGTTCGGAAATTTATTCTTTGGGACTCAATATATTGCCTTTAAAAATTTTTATGGGAATGAACGGAACGGGAATGAATTAAAATATAAAATATACATTTCCAAGTCATCGGGCAAATTTGCCGGGGCTGAAATTTTTGGGGCTCTAAAAAATTTTTTATGGCGCCGAATGATAAAAAAGTGGGGGAGGGTCTTCCCCACTCCAAACGGGTATGATATTTTTGTGATATTTTTTATGAATATTTGGTGGCCACATTTAACAAATAACCATTTTTTATCCATAAATGTAAGCCCTTTCTTTTTGAGGGAATTTACTGAATATTATATTATTTTATCGTGTAATCAATTTATTTGTTGTATAAATATTAGACGATTTATATAATTAAACATATCAGTGTCACATAATCATTTTTTTGTTGCTGCTGATGAAACGAGATAATGACCAAAGGAGGATAACGAGATGGTAAAAAGAAATCATGTATTTTTATTAATGTTGCTGATGGCGTTTGCTTTTGTATTGGCAGCCTGTGGAGCGGGAGACGAGAAATCTTCAGGTAATTCTGATAGTGGAGAATCCGGTTTGAAAGACAAAAAAATATTGGTGGGTACAGAAGCGACTTTCGCTCCTTTCGAATATATGGATGATAAAGGAAATATTGTAGGAATCGACAAAGATATTATTGATGCCATTTTCAATGAACTCGGCATGGATTATGAAATGCGCCATGTTGGTTGGGAAGCGGTATTCCAACAAGTGCAAAACGGCGAACTTGATATGGGTGCTTCCGGAATTACGATTACCAATGAACGGAAAGAAACTTTCGACTTTACTGAACCATATTTCGAAGCGACACAAGTGATTGTGGTTACGGAAGATTCACCGATTGAATCGGCGAAAGATTTAGAAGGTAAAAAAGTTTCTGTACAAATCAACTCTACAGGCCATCAGGCGGCGAAAAAGCTATTAGGCGAAACGAACCCAAATATTTTAGCGTATGAAAACCTTCCATTAGCCATCCAAGAAGTAATTAATGGAACGGCTCAAGCAGCAATTGGTGATAACGCGGTAGTTTATGAATATTTAAAAAATAATCCGAATGCAAAATTAAAAGTCATCGAAGACGATGCGTTTGAAAAAGAATATTATGGTTTAATGGTGAAAAAAGGCAACAAAGAATTGCTTGATTTACTAAATGAAGGCTTACAAAAAATCAAAGAAAACGGTAAGTTGGCAGAAATTACAGGACAAGAACTTGAATAACAGTTTAGGGGGTGTTTCAGATGGAAATCCTGGATTTTCGCTGGGATATAATCTGGAACTACCGTGATTATTTCATACGGGGTATTTGGGTAACGTTGGCATTGACACTTTGTGGGTTTTTCGGAGGATTCATCTTTGGAGTTTTTCTTGGTCTCGGGAAAAACTCCAAAAGAAAATGGCTTTATTGGCCATGTAAGTTGTATATCGATTTATTCCGTGGAACCCCCCTCCTTGTTCAAATATTTATTATTCACTTGGCGGTGATTCCATCCATTTTTGGACATTCACTCGGATTTATGGTTTCCGGTATCGCCGCGCTTATATTGAATTGCGCGGCCTATGTAGCCGAAATTATTCGTGCCGGGATTCAATCCATTGATAAAGGCCAAATGGAAGCGGCAAGGTCCCTCGGTTTAAATCAATTCCAAGCGATGCGGAAAGTGATTCTGCCCCAAGCCTTTCGCAGAATGATTCCCCCTCTTGGAAATGAATTTATTACTCTCTTAAAAGATTCATCCTTGGTGACGGTGATTGCCGCCAATGATATTTTGTATGCGGCGAAAGTCGTTTCGGGAACGTATTTCCGTTTCTGGGAGCCATATCTCGTTGCGGCGGCTCTTTATTTAATCCTGACATTTATTGTATCGAAAATTGTTTCATTTATCGAAAAACGGTTCAGCATCGAATACAATCCGCGCAAAAATAAAAATGACGAAGGGCGGGTTGTTGCATGATCAAAATCGAAAATCTCCATAAAAACTTCGGCAATTTGCATGTTTTGAACGGTATCGATTATGAAATTCACGAAAAAGAAGTCGTTTGTGTGATTGGTCCTTCCGGTTCCGGAAAAAGTACATTTTTACGCTGCATCAATCTTTTGGAAGAAATCTCGGATGGCGCAATTTATATCGACGGTGTGAAAGTGAATGATCCCAAAACGGATATCAACAAAATCCGTACAGAAGTGGGAATGGTGTTTCAACAATTCAACCTATTCCCGCATATGACCGTATTGGATAATATTACGATGGCTCCGATGCTCATCCGGAAAATGAACAAAAAAGAGGCGGAGGCATTGGCCTTTGAATTGCTTCAAAAAGTCGGGCTTCGTGAAAAAGCTCACAATTATCCTCAGCAATTGTCCGGCGGTCAACAGCAACGGGTGGCCATTGCAAGAGCCCTTGCGATGAAACCGAAAGTCATGCTGTTTGATGAACCGACGTCCGCCCTTGACCCGGAAATGGTCAATGAAGTGTTGGACGTTATCAAGCAACTGGCTATAGAAGGTATGACGATGGTTGTCGTAACCCATGAAATGGGGTTTGCCCGTGAAGTGGCTGATCGGGTCATCTTTATGGACGGTGGAGTCATTGTGGAAGAAGGACCACCGGAACAGGTTTTTGGAAACCCGAAACACGAACGGACAAAAGCATTTTTAAGCAAAGTTTTATAATCATGAAAAAAAGGACATCCCTTCACGCGAAGAGATGTCCTTTTCCTGTGGTTTAAAAGACGAAACTGAGCCGGGAGAGCCCTCCGCCTGATCAGTTCGGCATATCTTTTGCTTTTTCTGCTTGGCCGTACATATTTAACATTGTTTGCATATCTTGAGTTGAAAGCTGTGGAACTTGGTAATATCCTTTTTTGTTTTGGTAAAGGGACAATTCGTATGCCATTTCAATGCAGTTTGGAACGGAGTCTTGCAATACGCGGCGCACGACAGGGTTCGTCGCTTCCAAAGCGGCAGCCGTTTTTCCTGTTGCCAACACTTTATGCTGGCTTAACAAAAAGCTGGAGATGATGCCATCATCAATTTGGTTGGAAGCTGTGATCGGTTTTTTAGGCTGGGATGGCGTCAAGCCGTATTTTGAGTCATTGCCGATTTGCATGTTGTATTTGCGCGTAGGATGGCTTGGGTCTTGTCCGGTTTTAAAAGCTTCCAACGTGATATTGTATTCATCGAGCATAAATGCATATTGTCTGTCTAAAATATTGAGCAATTCAGGGTCTTGAACATGTGGACGCAAGATGACAAACGTGTTCAACGCACCAATGGAAGAACTTAATACTTCATGAACGTCTAATACCTCATGGGCGCCGTGATTCATGGACATGGGAATGTTTTCAGAAGTTCGTTGTTGGTTGATGAATTGATTTTCCATCGAATGTGTCTCCTCCTTTAATTTATTCTGTACACTCGTACATCACTATTTTGGCTACAAAATCATTTGATTATTCAAAACAGATTTGGGATAGTGAAAACAGAGAATGAAGAAAAGAGGGAGAAAATTGAAAGTTTGTTTCTTTAGCAGACCGAATTGTGCACTCTGTGAGGAAGGATTGACTATTTTAAAACTTGTCCAAGAAGATGCCGGTTTTGAAATCGAAATCATCAACATTGAAGAAGATGACGAAATCCATGAAAAATACATGCTGATGATTCCGGTTGTGGAGAAAGACGGAGAGATTATCCAGTATGGCCAATTAGATTACGTCACTTTATATGAAGCCTTCATGAATAAATCATAATTGATTTAGAAAATCATTATATTTGAATAAAAACATTTGTCACGGGAGAAGGGTTTATAAACGCTTGTTTTGAGGCAAAATGGTTGGAAAACGGCATAATGGAGGATACAGCAATGACAATTAAATTGGCGATTAATGGGTTTGGACGTATCGGACGTTTAGTGTTTCGCGAGGCGATGAAAACGGATCGTTTTGAAGTGGTTGCCGTCAATGATTTGGCGGATGCCAGCCAATTGGCCCATCTGTTAAAGTATGATTCCGTACATGGAATTTATGAAGCGGAAGTGCATCATGAAGAAAATGGGTTAATCGTTAATGGGAATCGAATACAAGTGCTTTCCGAGAAGGACCCTGAAAAATTGCCATGGGATAAATTGAATGTAGATATAGTTCTGGAATGCACAGGATTATTCCGTACGTTGGAGTCCGTTTCCAAACACTTGGCTGCCGGCGCGAAGAAAGCGATTTTATCCGCTCCCGGAAAAGGGGATATGCCCACTTTTGTGATGGGGGTCAATCATGATCAATATAATCCGAAACAGCATCATGTGGTATCCAATGCATCCTGCACAACGAATTGTTTGGCGCCGGTAGCGAAAGTGCTTGATGAAAAATTTGGGATTCTTCGCGGCTTGATGACCACGATCCATTCCTATACAAATGATCAACGGCTATTGGATTTGCCTCATAAAGATGCGAGACGATCTCGTGCAGCCAATCTTTCCATGATTCCAACCACAACCGGGGCGGCCACGGCCGTTGCCAAAGTATTGCCGCAACTAAGAGGAAAATTGGACGGCTTTGCCATGCGTGTGCCGACGCCAAATGTATCCTGTGTGGATTTGGTGGCGGAACTCAAAACGAATGTGACCGCCGATATGGTCAACGCCGCTTTTCAAGAAGCTGCCAATGGAGAATTGAAAGGCATTTTGGATTACAGCGATTTGCCTCTCGTTTCCATCGACTACAATGGAAATCCCCATTCAGCGATTGTTGACGGCCTTTCAACGATGGTATTGGATGAAAAGCTGATCAAAGTCGTTGCCTGGTATGATAATGAAGTGGGCTATTCCGCCCGGTTGCTCGAATTGGCTTCATTCATGGCGGAACAAGGGCTGGAGCAATAATCATTGTGTCATATTTTATTTTACAAATTATAAAAAGTGTAACATAATTATGATTTTCTGGTGAAAAAGTATAGCCTAAATAATGAGAACGATTTATAATAATGTAGGGTTAAAAGGAGTGGTGGAGGTAGCCCATCGCTTCTTCTTTTTTGCTAGTATAAAAACAGAAGTATGAATTTTTACAGAATATTGTCGCTGGGAAGAATGACGACGGTATAACATAGGAGGTTACTTCATGTTTCTGAAAAAAACGATGAACGATGTGGACGTACAAGGGAAGAGAGTTTTTGTACGTGTGGATTTTAACGTGCCGATGGAAAATGGTGTCGTGGTAGATGACACAAGAATCCGGGCAGCGATTCCGACAATCCAGCAATTATCGGAAAAAGGGGCAAAAGTGATTTTAGCTTCCCACTTGGGCCGTCCAAAAGGCGAAGTGAGAGATGATATGCGCTTGACAGCTGTTGGTGAACGTCTTTCCAAACTGATCAACAAACCGGTAAAAAAATTGGATGATTCAGTGGGCGCCGCAGTTGAAAAAGCTGTAAAAGAAATGAAAAATGGGGAAATCGTTTTACTTGAAAATGTCCGTTTCCATAAAGGTGAAGAAAAGAACGATGAGGAGTTGGCAAAACAATTTGCCAAATTGGCGGATCTATATGTGAACGACGCATTCGGTGCGGCTCATCGTGCGCACGCTTCTACGGAAGGGATTGCAAAATACATTCCGGCGGTGTCCGGTTTATTAATGGAAAAAGAATTGGAAGTATTGGGGAAAGCTTTGACAAATCCTGACCGTCCGTTCACAGCCATCATCGGCGGTGCAAAAGTGAAAGATAAAATCGGTGTCATTGAAAATCTGCTCGATAAAGTGGACAACTTGATTATCGGCGGCGGTCTTTCCTTTACATTCGTAAAAGCGCAAGGGTACGAAATTGGAAAATCTTTAGTAGAAGAGGATAAAATAGAATTAGCCCGCAACTTCATTGAAAAAGCGAAAGAAAAAGGCGTGAACTTGTATATGCCGATCGATGCGGTTGTGGCGAAAGAACTTTCTCCGGAAGCGGAAGCCAAAGTGGTGGACATTGATAAAATTCCGGCAGACTATATGGGACTTGACATTGGTCCAAAAACCGCTGATAAATATGCGGAAGTGATCAAAAATTCAAAATTGATTATTTGGAACGGACCAATGGGCGTGTTCGAAATCGACCAGTTCGCAAACGGAACAAGAAAAATTGCAGAAGCAATGGCTGAAACAGAAGGTTATACTATTATTGGAGGCGGCGATTCTGCTGCAGCGGTTGAAAAATTCGGTTTGGCGGACAAAATGGATCACATTTCGACAGGCGGAGGAGCTTCACTGGAGTTGATGGAAGGCAAAAACTTGCCTGGTATTGCGGCGTTGAACGACAAATAAGGAGAGAAATTGAATGCGTAAACCAATCATAGCTGCGAATTGGAAAATGTATAAAACGTTTGATGAAGCAGTGGATTTTGTGGAAGCAATCAAAGACAAAATCCCTTCTGCGGAAAAGGTCGATGCGGTTGTATGTGCCCCTGCTTTGTATCTGCCGACGTTGGTGGACTTGGCAAAAGATACAGAATTGGCAATCGGTGCACAAAACATGCATTATGAAGAAGAAGGGGCTTTTACAGGCGAAATCAGCCCGAAAATGCTCGAAGCGATTCAAGTGGACTATGTGATTATTGGGCATTCAGAACGCCGTGAATACTTCAATGAAACCGATGAAGCGGTGAACAAAAAAGTGAAAGCGGCTTTATCCCACGGAATTGTACCGATTGTTTGCTGTGGCGAAACATTGGAAGAACGGGAAGCCGGCCACACGGAAGAAAAAGTGGCGAATCAAGTGAAAGAAGCTTTAGCTGGATTAACGGAAGAAGAAGTGCAGCATATCGTGATCGCCTATGAACCAATTTGGGCAATTGGGACCGGGAAAACGGCTACTGCGGATGATGCGAATGCGGTCTGCGGCCATATCCGGAAAGTGGTGGAAGAACTTTTCGGAACATCTGCGGCTGAAAATATTCGCATTCAATATGGCGGCAGCGTAAAACCGGAAAATATTGAAGATTTATTGTCGAAAGAGCATATCGACGGCGCACTTGTCGGCGGTGCAAGCTTGCAAGTGGAATCTTATCTTAAATTATTGGAGGCGGGGGCAAATGCCTAGAAAGCCAGTTGCGTTAATCATTTTAGACGGCTTTGCATTACGTGATGAAACCTTTGGAAATGCAGTAGCACAAAGTAAAAAACCGAATTTTGACCGTTATTGGGAAACCTATCCTCATGCGACACTCACTGCCTGTGGGGAAGCGGTCGGTCTTCCGGAAGGTCAAATGGGGAACTCTGAAGTAGGACATTTGAATATCGGTGCAGGACGCATTGTTTATCAAAGTTTGACACGAATCAATAAATCCATTCGTGAAGGACAATTTTTTGAAAACGAAAAATTGTTGGCGGCAATGGAGCATGTTAAGAAACACGGCTCCAAACTCCACATTATGGGATTATTATCTGACGGTGGGGTACATAGTCACTATAATCACTTATTTGCATTGTTGAAAATGGCGAAAGAAAACGGGCTTGACGAAGTGTATGTCCATGGATTTTTGGATGGACGCGACGTAGGTCCAAAAACAGCCCTTGGATATATCGAAGAAACAGAAAAACAAATGAAGGAAATCGGCGTAGGAAAATTCGCTTCCATTCATGGACGTTACTATGCAATGGACCGCGACAAACGTTGGAATCGGGTGGAACTCTCCTACAAAGCATTGGTGGATGGAGAAGGCAAAACGGCTCCAAACGCAAAAGCGGGTGTGGAAGAATCCTACAGCAACGATGTAACCGATGAATTCGTGATTCCATTTGTCATCATGGAAGATGGACAGCCGGTGGCAACGATCGACACAAACGATGCGGTGATTCATTTCAACTTCCGTCCGGACCGGGCAATCCAGCTTTCCATGGTATTTACAAACGATAAATTTGATGCATTTACTTTATCCGATAAACACCCTCAAAACTTAAAATTCGTCACATTTACCGAATACAGCGATGAAGTATTTGCAGATGTGGTGTTTGAAAATGAAGATTTAGTGAATACAGTGGGGGAAGTGATCTCCAAACACGGCTTGACGCAACTCCGCATTGCGGAAACCGAAAAATATCCGCATGTGACGTATTTCATGAGCGGCGGCCGTGAAGAGAAATTCCCTGGCGAAGAAAGAATTTTGATTGCATCACCAAAAGTGGCCACTTATGACTTGAAACCGGAAATGAGCGCTTATGAAGTGACAGATGCGCTACTTGCAGAATTGGAAGCCGATAAATTCGATGCGATCATTTTAAACTTCGCCAATCCGGATATGGTGGGCCACAGCGGCATGCTTGAGCCGACAATCAAAGCGATTGAAGCGGTGGATGAATGCTTGGGCCGTGTTGTGGATAAAATTTTGGAACTTGGCGGAGCGGCCATCATCACAGCAGACCATGGCAATTCCGATGAAGTGCTGACTTTGGAAGGCAAACCAATGACGGCCCATACAACAAATCCAGTGCCGGTCATAGTGACAAAACAAGGAATTACATTGAGAGAAAATGGAATTTTAGCTGATTTGGCACCAACCATGTTAAAATTATTAAATATTGAACAGCCTGAAGAAATGACAGGACAACCACTATTCTAATAATGGAAAAAGCATCTTAAAAAAATTTAATATAGAGGAGAATGGATATGCCATTTATTACACAAGTATATGCACGCGAAGTATTGGACTCTCGCGGTAACCCAACAGTAGAAGTGGAAGTTTTCACTGAATCCGGTGCCTTTGGACGGGCCATCGTTCCATCCGGTGCATCCACTGGTGAATATGAAGCAGTGGAATTGCGCGATGGCGACAAATCCCGCTTCTTAGGCAAAGGGGTACTGAAAGCGGTAGAAAACGTCAATACCATCATTGCGGATGCATTGGAAGGCAACTATTCCGTGTTGGATCAAGTGGAAATCGATAACGCATTGATTGAACTTGACGGCACTGAAAATAAAGGCAAGCTTGGCGCCAACGCGATTTTAGGCGTTTCCCTTGCTTGCGCACATGCTGCAGCAAATTACTTGGATATTCCTTTATATCAATATCTTGGCGGCGTAAACGCAAAACAATTGCCTGTTCCAATGATGAACATTTTAAACGGCGGTGCACATGCGGATAACAACGTGGACATCCAAGAATTCATGATCATGCCGGTAGGAGCAGAATCTTTCCGTCATGCATTGCGCATGGGGGCAGAAATCTTCCATAATTTAAAAGAGGTATTGAAAGAAAAAGGCTACAACACAGCTGTAGGTGACGAAGGTGGTTTCGCGCCAAACTTAAAATCCAATGAAGAAGCGATCCAAGTGATTTTGGAAGCGATCGAACGCGCTGGATACAAACCAGGCGAAGAAGTGCGGCTTGCATTGGACGTTGCATCTTCTGAACTATATAACAAAGAAGATGGCAAATATCATCTTGCTGGTGAAGGCGTAGTAAAAACTTCTGAAGAAATGGTGGATTGGTACGAAGAATTAACTTCCAAATACCCAATCATTTCTATTGAAGACGGCTTGGATGAAAACGACTGGGAAGGCCATAAATTATTGACTGAGCGCATCGGCCATCGCGTGCAGCTTGTAGGTGACGACTTGTTCGTAACAAATACAAAACGACTTGCCCGCGGTATCGAACAAGGTGTAGGCAATGCCATCTTAATTAAAGTGAACCAAATCGGTACATTAACTGAAACTCTTGATGCGATTGAAATGGCAAAACGCGCCGGCTACACAGCCATCATTTCCCACCGCTCCGGCGAATCTGAAGACTCAACAATTGCGGATATTGCCGTAGCCACAAACGCTGGCCAAATCAAAACAGGCGCTCCTTCCCGCACAGACCGCGTCGCAAAATACAACCAATTATTGCGCATTGAAGACCAACTCGGCTCAACTGCTCAATATCTTGGAATTAAGTCTTTCTATAATTTGAAATAATTGAAGATGCCCAATTCCCTACTCGTGGGGATTGGGCTTTATTTTTTGAGAAATCTTCAAGGGGAATTCGATATGCAAAAATGAACTGCTGGGAAAGGAAGAAATCCGCCGAAATTCGAAGGAAATTCGCCATTTTGAATCAAGAATCCGCCAATGCGAAAAAATAGGTCACTGTGAAGTAAGAAATCCGCCAAAAATGAAGAGAAATCCGCCGCTCTGAATCAAAAATCCGCCAAAGCAAGGAAGAAATCCGCCATCGCGAAAAAATAAGCCACAAAGAGGGGAGAAACCCGCCAAAACTTGAGAGGAATCCGCCATACTAAGATAAAAATCCGTCAAAGCAAGGAAGAAATCCGCCAACGCGAAAAAATAAGCCACTGAGAGCGAAGAAATCCGCCAAAACTCGAGAGGAATCCGCCATACTAAGATAAAAATCCGCCAAAGCAAGGAAGAAATTCGCCAGTGAGAAAAAATAAGCCACAAAGGGGGGAGAAATCCGCCAAAACCCGAGAGGAATCCGCCATACTAAGATAAAAATCCGCCAAAGCAAGGAAGAAATCCGCCAACGCGAAAAAATAAGCCACAAAGAGGGAAGAAATTCGCCAAAACTCGAGAGGAATCCGCCATACTAATAAAAAAATCCGCCAAAGTAATGACTAAATCCGCCAGAGCGAAATAATAAGCCACAAAGAGGGAAGAAACCCGCCAAAACCCGAGAGGAATCCGCCATACTAAGATAAAAATCCGCCAAAGCAAGGAAGAAATTCGCCAGTGAGAAAAAATAAGCCACAAAGGGGGGAGAAATCCGCCAAAACCCGAGAGGAATCCGCCATACTAAGATAAAAATCCGCCAAAGCAAGGAAGAAATCCGCCAACGCGAAAAAATAAGCCACAAAGAGGGAAGAAATTCGCCAAAACTCGAGAGGAATCCGCCATACTAATAAAAAAATCCGCCAAAGTAATGACTAAATCCGCCAGAGCGAAATAATAAGCCACAAAGAGGGAAGAAACCCGCCAAAACCCGAGAGGAATCCGCCATACTAAGATAAAAATCCGCCAAAGCAAGGAAGAAATTCGCCAGTGAGAAAAAATAAGCCACAAAGGGGGGAGAAATCCGCCAAAACCCGAGAGGAATCCGCCATACTAAGATAAAAATCCGCCAAAGCAAGGAAGAAATCCGCCAGTGAGAAAAAATAAGCCACAAAGAAGGGGGAAATCCGCCAACGCGAAAAAATAAGCAACTGAGAGCGAAGAAATCCTCCACAACAAGGGCTTAATAAAAAGAAAAGGGCATTTCTGAATTTAGAAATGCGCCTAAAAACAATTCACCTACTTAATAAATTGTCAGGAATTATATAATATCTCCCCCTGTTATTTCCGACCGCTACAAGATTAAGTCTGGTCAATATTTTTTGTGCAGCATCTCCGGAATCCACATTAAAAAACTCCCTAAACTCCCGATTCGTAATCCGCTCGCTAATCAATAACCGATAGTCATCCAGTGCCCGCAGCAACGCATCCCTGCTTTCAAATCCGCATTTAGGGCAAGTCCAAATCCCTCTGCCGTAAGTCATCGCCACAGCATAATTGCATTTCTCGCAAAGCACGCCTTTTCGAATGCGATCCACGCTGATATTCAAATCAAAATTGCGGGATACAGCCCGCGACAAAAGCTGCTTTGCCAACTTGTCCAATTGGCCCGTTGTGAGCTGACTTTCATGCCGAACCAAACATTTTTTAATGAACGATCGCAAACCGCTTGCATGAAAGATTGGTGGGGACTTTGGGACATTTCCGATAATGGTGGCGGGATTGGCCATGACAACCGCCTTCTCAATCGGCAAAGAGAACTTCCATTTCGATAAAATCCGATGAAACAATTCTTCATGGCGATGCAGCTGATCAAAAGGATTCGTCAAAGTATCTTCTGTACCTGTGGGACGGGTGCGGATCAATTGATGCTTCTGTTCGTCATAATCAATCCGCCCAGCAATGTTCTTAACCTCCAAAATCAACAGAAAGTGCTTTGTCAGCAATAAAGTGTCAATCTGATGCGAGAAGCCTAATTCATTTTCAATTTCATAATTAAAAAACAAAAAATGCTCGTTCAAATAGGGCATTTCAAACCATTCCCGGTCCACCCGATGCTCCCCTTCGTGCCCGAACTTCAGCCGGGTCAAGTAGTCTTGGAAGTAGGAAAAGTCCCGATCGTTGGAATCCAACCTGCGCAAAAGCGCTTCTAAAATCAGAATGCTTTTCGGCGTTTTTCGATCCAGCAGAAGCAACTCTTCACCTCCTTCAGCCAAATAATAAAACAATTGATAAAGAATTGGAATATTTTACCTGAAAATAAAATTTTGAGCGGAAAATCGACCCGAAAATCAAAATTTAAAAACAACAACAGCACTTTTTGTAAAGGGAATGCAATAAATATGCGCCATTTTGCACAAAAATAAAAAAGGCGCAACCTCACAAGTTACGCCTTGATTTACTAGAATAAAAATCAATCACCCTGCGCCACTTTCCGCTTGCTTGCCCTCTTCGCCCAATACGTTGCCAAAATTGGGCCGGAAATATTGTGCCAGAAGCTGAAGATGGCGCTTGGCACGGCAGAAACCGGATCGAAATGGGTTGCTGCCAAACTTGCACCCAATCCGGAGTTTTGCATACCCACTTCGATGGCCACCGCCTTTTTATCTTCATAATCCAAGCGAAACACTTTCGCTGCCAAATAGCCGATTGCATAACCCAATCCGTTATGTAAAATAACGATCGCCAAAATCAATAAACCAGATTCGATAATTTTATCACGGCTACCGCTAACGACGGCTGCAACAATTAATACAATCGCAGTAACGGAAATTGTTGGCAAAATATCGATACTTTTTTCAACAACCGGTTTAAAGAAGATTTGCGCAAGAATCCCTAAAACAATCGGAATCAACACGACTTTTACCACTGAAAGGAACATGGCCATGAAAGAAACCGGCAGCCATTCGCTCGCCAAAAAGTAAATCAATGCAGGTGTCACGATTGGGGCAAGCAATGTGGTACAGGAAGTAATGGTTACGGATAACGCCGTATTCCCTTTTGCCAAGAACGTCATGACGTTTGATGCCGTTCCCCCTGGACAGCAACCGACCAAAATCACGCCAACCGCAATTTCAGGTGGAAGCTGGAAAAGTTTCGCCAAGACAAAAGCAAGGAATGGCATGATGGTAAATTGTCCGATAATGCCGATGATAACCCCTTTAGGCTGCAATAAGACCAATTTAAAATCTTCCAATTTTAACGTCATCCCCATGCCGAACATGACAATTCCAAGCAATGTTGTGATCCATGGGGAAATCCAAGTGAAATATTCGGGAATCCACATGGCGAGACCCGCAGCCAATAATACCCATAATGCAAAAGTATCGCCTGCAAATTTCCCTATTTTTTGAAACGTGTTCATCAAAATCCCTCTCTTACTACCTAAAAATGTTGAGTGAAATATATTTTATGAAAATAGTAAAACAAAATCAATAAAATTCTGAAAAAATAGAACTTTTTGATTATATACAAGGAAGCATCCGGATAAAATAATATACATAAATAATATTTCATTTTTTTTACAAAGATTGTAACGGAAATGGGTTTTTGCTATACTAAAGGAAGTTATGGTTCAGGAGGTGGGACTATTGCATACTGTATTGTTGGTATTATTAATTCTTGTATCTCTTGCTTTAATCGCCGTGGTATTATTGCAATCTGGTAAAAGTGCAGGCTTATCAGGTGCCATCTCTGGTGGAGCTGAACAACTATTCGGTAAAACGAAAGCTAGAGGAATCGATTTGATTTTACATAGAACAACCATTGTTCTTGCGGTATTGTTTTTCATTTTAACATTGTTGGTTATCAAGTTTTAATGGATAAAATAAAAGTCTAACCAAGCATGGTTAGGCTTTTTCATTTATAATGGAGAGAGAAAATTTGTATATTCACGAAAATAATGGGCACAAAAATAAATGAAGGAATGTTGACATACAATTGTTGGAGGAACTTATGAAGAAAAAAGAACAGCAACCCTTCTTTTTCCCTGCAGGAAAGCGCGCGGTGCTCCTGCTTCACGGGTTTACCGGAAGTTCCGCGGATGTTCGGATGCTCGGCCGCTTTCTTGAAAAAAAAGGCTATACAAGTTATGCGCCCCATTACCGTGGCCATGGTGTACCGCCGGAAGAACTCATCAAAACAGGGCCGAAAGAATGGTGGGAAGATGTCGTAAAAGCTTATGAAACCTTGAAGGAAAAAGGATATGAGCAAATTGCGGTTGCCGGATTGTCCCTGGGAGGCGTTTTGTCATTAAAACTTGCCATGAACGTCCCTCTGAAAGGTGTCATTACGATGTGCTCCCCAATGACGATGAGAACGACGGACATGATGTTTAAAGGCGTCATCAAATATGCCAAAGAATATAAAAAATATGAAGGGAAATCGGAACAGCAAATCACCGAAGAAATTGAAGCGATCCGCCAAAAGGGCATGCCGGGTTTGGCGGATTTGCAGCAGTTCGTCCAGGAAGTCCGAAACGATCTCGACTTAGTATATGCACCGATTCTCGTCATTCAATCAAGACATGATGAAATTATTGACCCGAATTCTGCTCATATTATCTATGAGAATGTGGAATCCTTGAATAAAAAACTGGTTTGGTTTGAAGAATCGAGTCATGTCATTACTTTGGACAAAGAAAAACAACAATTGCATGAAGTGATTTACGAATTTTTGGAAAGCCTGGACTGGGAAGATCAGTGAAGGTTTGAATAAAGGAGGGATTGTGATGGCACAACATACTGAGCTTGAGCAAAGAATTTTAAATTTAATGAAGGAAGAAGATTATAAGCCGCTTAAAGTGGATGAACTGGAAGAGGTGCTCGGCATTGAAACGGCCGATGAATTCAAAGAATTGGTCAAAGCCCTTGTCCGCATGGAAGATCAGGGGTACATCGTCCGTTCCCGCTCGAACCGCTACGGCTTGCCGGAACGGATGAACCTGCTCCGGGGAAAATTTATCGGCCACTCAAAGGGCTTCGGATTTGTCACACCAGAGGAAGAAGGGTTGGATGACATTTTCATCCCGCCGCACGAAGTCAATGGCGCATTGAACGGGGACATTGTTTTAGTGCGCGTATTGAAAGAATCTTCCGGCGAGAAGCGGGAAGGCACCATCATCAAAGTGGTGGAGCGTTCCAAAACAACCTTTGTCGGCACATACCAGGCCAATCGCGGCTTCGGCTTTGTCGTGCCGGACGATAAACGGTTGAACATGGATATTTTCGTTGCCAAGGAAGATTCGCTGGGCGCTGTGGACGGCCATAAAGTGGTTGTGGAAGTGACGAACTGGCCGAGCGAAATCAAATCGGCAACGGGCGTCATCATCAAAATTTTAGGGCATAAAAACGATCCGGGTGTGGATATTTTATCCATCATTTTTCAACATGATATCCCGCCGGAATTTCCGGAAGAGGTGCTGAAAGAAGCGGCAAAAGTGCCGGATGTGATTGCGGAAGAAGATTTGGTGGGACGCCGGGATTTACGAAATGAAACGATTGTGACGATTGACGGCGCAGATGCGAAAGACTTGGACGATGCGGTGACGGTGACGAAAAATGAAGATGGCACATATAAATTGGGTGTTCACATTGCCGATGTAAGTTACTATGTGAAAGAAGGCTCTTTGCTCGATAAAGAAGCCTATAAACGCGGAACGAGCGTTTACTTGGCGGACCGCGTGATTCCAATGATCCCCCACCGGTTATCAAACGGAATATGCTCTTTGAATCCCCAAGTGGACCGCTTGACGATTTCCTGTGAAATGATTATCGACCAAAACGGGAACGTCATTGAGCATGAAATCTTCCCGAGCGTGATCCGGACAACGGAACGGATGACCTATTCCGATGTATATAAAATATTGGAAGAGGAAAACGAAGCGCTCATTGAACGCTATAAACCGCTTGTTCCGATGTTCAAGGAAATGAAGGAATTGGCCCTCATTTTGCGCAAAAAACGCATGAACCGCGGCGCCATCGATTTTGACTTTGAAGAAGCGAAAATCGTGGTGAATGAAGAAGGGTGGCCAATCGACGTGGTGCTAAGGGAGCGCACGATTGCCGAACGCATCATCGAGGAATTCATGCTTTGCGCCAATGAAACGGTGGCGGAACATTTCCATTGGATGGAAGTGCCATTCCTTTACCGTATCCACGAAGATCCGAAACCGGAAAAATTGCAACGCTTCTTTGAATTCATTACTAACTTTGGGTTGATTGTGAAAGGGACAGGAAATTCCGTCCATCCGAAAGCCTTGCAGGAAATTCTTGAATCCATTAAAGGTTTGCCGGAAGAGCCGGTTATTTCGACAATGCTCCTTCGTTCGTTGCAACAGGCGAGATATTATCCGGAATCCATTGGCCACTTCGGGTTATCAACGGACTTTTATACCCATTTCACTTCGCCAATCCGCCGTTATCCGGACTTGATTGTGCACCGGTTGATCCGTACTTATTTATTTGAAGGCGATGTTTCGAAACAGACGATTTTCAAATGGGCGCAAGTGATGGATGAAATCGCCGACCATACGTCTGAATGTGAACGGAGAGCGGTGGATGCCGAACGGGATGTGGAATCGCTGAAGAAAGCCCAATACATGTCCGACAAAATCGGCGAAGAATTTGTGGGCATTGTTTCTTCTGTAACGAACTTCGGCATTTTCGTCGAGCTGCCGAATACAATCGAAGGGCTCGTCCACATTACGAATTTGACCGATGACTACTATCACTTCGATGAACGCCAGATGATCATGGTCGGGGAATATACCGGACGCATCTTCCGCATTGGGGATGAAGTGAAGGTCCGGGTTGCCAATGTGAATTTGGACGAATCCTCCATCGACTTTGAAATTGTGGATATGGTCAAATCCTTCCACAAAGTTCGAAGAGAGGCCCCGAAAGTGATCCAGGCGGAACGGAAGCAAAGAAAACGGAAAGATAAAGAGGAAGAAGAGCGCGGCAGAAAAGGCAAGAAGAAAGAGAAATTTTACGAAGGCGTCGCCAAAAAAGGGAAAAAGAAGAAAAGAAAGTAGTCGATGAATCGACAAACAGCTGTCGAAGAATTATACTAGAGGCTGTTGTGAAAATACTTTAAAATGGAAATAAAGTATTTCATGCAGCCTTTTATTGTGTGTTTAGAGAGGTGTAAAAGATGCCAAAAGGAACAGGAAAAGTCATTGCCCAAAACAAAAAAGCGACCCATGATTATTTTATTGAAAAGACTTTTGAAGCCGGCATGGTGTTGCAAGGAACCGAAATCAAATCCATCCGTGCTGGCCGCGTGCAATTGAAAGATTCCTTCGTATTAATCCGGAACGGGGAAGCGTGGATCCACAACATGCACATCAGCCCTTATGAACAGGGAAACCGCTTCAACCATGATCCATTAAGGGTGCGGAAACTGCTTCTACATAAAAAGGAAATTGCCGAACTGGCCGGTGCGGTAAAACGGGACGGCTATACGATTGTACCGCTGAAAATCTATATCAAAGACGGTTACGCGAAATTGTTGATCGGCCTCGGAAAAGGGAAGAAAAAATATGATAAACGCGCCGATGAGCGGAAGAAAGAAGCAAAACGCGAAATGGAACGCGCATTGAAATTGAAAAACCAATAGGATTGATTTACGTCTTAATCAAAAAAGTGATATTTATCAAAGGAATATACTAAAAACTTGTCCCGGATACTTGCAAATAGTTTAGGATTAAAGTATAATGATAATCGAAGACAGCCAGTTTGGACGTTCTCAAATGACCGTAGTCCTTTTGTAGTATACTATGAAGGGGACGTTACGGATTCGACAGGAATGGTTCAAGCTTGAGCTGCGCGTCGGAGGGCTCGTCTCCGTGATCAACGGCAGTTAAAAATAACTGGCAACAAACAATCTTACGCTTTAGCTGCTTAATTTGCTAAGGCACTCTAATCAGCCATCGCCCATGTGGCTGCATTAGGGTTCATCTTGAGTGGGCTACGGCGAGTGCCTTGCTTGGGGCACTGGCAAGAGACTCAACAAGCTAGCGTGCAGGACGCCTGTTTGTCGGCAGAATGCAACGCGAAATCCCAATAGACAAACTACACGCGTAGATGCTTAAGTGTTGGAGTTTCTGGACGCGGGTTCGACTCCCGCCGTCTCCATACAATTAAATTAATAAAAATCACCTAAGGTCAAAACACTTGATGTATCAAGGTTTTGGCCTTTTTCTTTTATCATAAAATCTCTATAAGTATGGGCTCTATAATATTTGGTGTTGGTGAGTATAAACCAGCACCAATTTTTTTGAACAAAAAAAAATGAGACAGTGACAAAACTCTGGTAAAATGTAATCGCCAAAACACATTTTCCAAAGGAGTTGTGTCACATGTCTCACCATCATTCTATACGAAACCTACTCAATATAAAAGACAAAAATATCACATTTGATGAAAATTTTTGTGCAGAAGAACTCATTAAAGGGGTCCAATCAAAAGTCTTTTATGGCCAATTAACTTACCAACCAAAAGCTTGTTATGCTTGTGGACATGTCTTTGATGTTCAAATCATTAAACACGGTTTTAAAACGTCTCTCATTAAAATGCCTAGCATTTCAGGTTTTCATACCTACTTAAAATTGCGTAAACAGCGTTATTTCTGTAAACATTGTCATTCCACGTTTACTTTAAAAACGAGCGTCGTGGCTAAAAACTGTTGTATTTCCAACAATACTAAAGTAGCGATTGCTTTAAACGCCAAAGATAAAATATCCGAAAAAGATATTGCGATGAAACATAATGTTTCTCATGCCACTGTCAGTCGTGTCATTGACAGCTTTTATAGCTATTATCAACCAAATGTTCACTACCTTCCAAAGCATTTGTGTTTTGATGAGTTTAAATCAGTGAAATCCGCAGCTGGAGCGATGTCCTTTATTTTCTGCGACTCTGAAACGGGGGAGATTGTGGATATCGTGGAGGACCGGAGATTACATGTCCTCAAAGAGTATTTCTTACGGTATTCCAAGAAGGCGAGAGATGCGGTAAAAACGATTGTCATCGATATGTACAGCCCTTATATTTCCTTAATCCACGAAGTTTTCCCTAAAGCGGAAATCGTACTCGACAAATTCCATATCCTCCAACTATTTAGCAGAGCTTTAAACAAAACGCGCATCAACGTCATGAATCGGGATAAAAAGAATTACAATAAATTAAAAAAATACTGGAAGCTCCTTCTGAAAGATCAAACAAAACTTGATTATAAGAACTATAAATATCATCGTTGCTTTAAAAAGCATATGTGTGAGGTGGAGATTCTCCACTATCTCATTGATTTAGATTCTGAATTAAAAGCGTCCTATGAGTTATATCAATACGTGCAACATTGCATAAAAATCAAAGACTTTGAGCTCCTAAAGAAAACATTAGAGAATAAACAAAATATCGTTTCCAGCTATATGAAAACCGCCATCAAGACAATCAACAAATACATCAATTACGTGGAGAATACGTTGAAATATGATTATAACAACGGCATTTTAGAGGGGATTAATAACAAAATCAAAGTGATTAAACGCATTTCTTTCGGTTATCGATCCTTCTATCACTTTAGAAACCGAATATTCATTACCCAAAACTTAGCGAAAATAAAAACAGCTTAGGGGAACCTCGAATTTCCCCTAAGCCATCCGATTACATATTACCAAATAATGTCACTAAAATTTATTCACCAACACCATTTGACAAAGAACCTAAGTATGAAAGTATAGTATAAAAAGCTATTTTTATTTCCTGTATTTAATATTAATGAATTATAAAAAATAGAAGGTGAATTAAATTGTTGTCCATTGAAGAATACATTGCAAAAAGAAAGCGGGAAGACAAAATTAATGAGTTTGATATAGAAGCAAGATTGGAAAATATGCAAATTTGCGTAAATTATATTTTCGAGTATTTTAATCAATATTTGGATATTAATAAAATGAATGAGCAGACCATTCTACAGGAGGAACGTTTATTAAAATTTAAGAATCAATTAGAAATGTATGATAAAGATATTCAAGATTGGTTGGTTAATATTTATGATAATTATGATAAGCATATACATCGTTCAATAATAAGCTTTTTAAAAAAGGAACCGCTCTTTCTTTTATATCATACAGATGATGAATTTAGGAGTTGTTCATATGATTGTTATGCTCAACTTATCAAAAAAAATCCTTTTTTAAAAGATCAAACCGAAATGCTGTTTCGCTTTATTAGGGATTATCACAGAATTCAAAGTGAAAAAGAAATAAATAAACCTTCAGTATTTATTTCAGATGACATCAATGATTGGCTGGAAAATACTTGGAATAAATATAAAGTAAATATTTGGGCTTTTGCTACAGATTATGCTTCGAGATTTTTTGATAATGATTCTCTCTGGCCGACAAAACATAAGATTAAATCTAATGAAGAATGGAAGCCTTATTTTTATGATTATAAACAAAAAACAAATTTATTTAACTTAAATTCGCTTTACACAAAAATTTCAAAAAAACCATTTATGAGAGGGAAGAAGCAACAACTTGAAATTATTCTAATGTACATTTGGTTACATGAGATTTGGGGAGATGAAGACAACTATTGGGAAGAATATTGTAAAAAGACTGTTAGTAGAGTTAATTTCATAATTCTCACCCCTTGATTTTCAAGGGATTCAAGACAATAAAAAATGGGTACCTCCCCAAATTTCGTTATAATGGTAAGTAACCAAACAAACCATACGAAAGAGGTGAGTACCCTATGACTATTGTAAAACAAATTTCTCTTTTTGACATCCATCAATTATTAGAAATGGAAAGTTCCCATCGTTATGATGCCATTTTTAGTGTGATTGACATTCAACCTATTTTTCAATTGTTTTCTAAAAAGACATTGAAAGGTGCACCACGTGAATTGAATGATGGTGCAATGATTCAATCGCTGATTATTCGTATTGTCGAACGAATTCCAACAATGAAGGATTAGTCAAACGTTTGGTCCATGATCCTTTATTTCGTTTCGACTGTGGATTCCTTGTGTCTGATGTCGTACCATCTGAAAGCTCTTATTCACGCATGATTCAAGTCATTAGTGAATCAGATGTGCTAGATAAAATGAACGATACACTCATCAAAACAGCGATGTTGGAAGGCTTTCTAAATGATGAACATGTCGCCATCGATGCGAGTCACTTTGAAGCTCGTGATGCTTTCCGTTTCTCTGCGAATGCTTCAAAATCGAAACAAGCAACGAGCCGCAAAAAAATGTTGGAAAAAATTCAATTGGATGACATTAAACCTTCTAGCCGTAAATATCCATATGTCAACTTCCAAATCGGCCGAGAAATTGGGAATGATTGTTTAACTGTCGATGGCTTAACAACTACTCAAGATGGTGAAGTGCTATTTAAAGATATTCGATTCACAATGAATCGCGACGATAAAATCGTTTTATTAGGAAATCCGTTAGCAAAATCGGCATTGCTCGATATTTTAATGGAAGAAAGAGAAGCGGATAGTGGAACTTTCAAATGGGGAGTGACAACAAGTCAATCCTACTTCCCTATGGATAACTCGAAATATTTTGAAGGAAACGAAAAAACATTAGTTGATTGGTTACGTCAATATTCTCCAGAAGATGAGACAGAAACGTTCCTACGCGGTTTCTTAGGTCGCATGCTCTTCTCTGGCGAAGAAGTGAAAAAATCCCCTTCTGTATTATCAGGTGGAGAGAAAGTTCGTTGTATGTTAGCAAAAATGATGCTTTCCAATGCAAACGTACTATTGTTAGACGAACCAACGAACCATTTAGACTTGGAATCGATTCAAGCATTGAACAATGGCTTAATCGCATTTAAAGGAGCTATGATTTTCACATCCCACGACCATCAATTTATTCAAACGATCGCGAACCGTGTCATTGAAATTCAAGAAGATGGCTCCATTTTAGATAAACAATGCACATATGAAGAATTCCTTGATTGGAAAGAAGCAAACGGATTAATGTAAAATCTTAACGTTAATTTTTGCATCTAGCGGTACAACCATTGAGGTAATGATCACTACAAAAAAGGACCTAGTTCTCCAAATGAACTAAGCCTTTAATTTGTTGAAAAATATTGTGAATTAAAGAGTATCTTCCATCTAATCAATAGAGGGATGATACTCTTATTTTAGTATTGTGATTCTTTCCCTTTTAATAAATCACGAAATATTAAAGGGACGGTCCATTTTGTATAAAGCTTTATATCTTTCTGCTGATTGCAACAACTCTCCATGAGAACCTTCCATTTCTATATTACCGTCTTCAATAAAAATGACCCGGTCCATTAATTCTACACCGATTAAATGATGGGTAATAAAAATTATCGTTTTTCCTTCCAAACTTTTAAAGATTGTATCAAGCAATTTCCTTTCGGTAATCGAATCTAATCCGACGGTCGGTTCATCTAAAATCACAATCGGCGTTTTTTGCAACAATATTCGTGCTAAAGCTATTCGTTGACGTTCTCCTCCAGAAAAACGCTCCCCTAATTCTTGAATTTTTGTATTATAACCATTTGGAAGGGACTCGATATAATCGTGAAGCTGTACTTGTTTAGCCACTTCCTTCACCTCTTCATCCGACGCATGAATGTTTCCAAGGCGAATATTATTCATCACCGTTGAATTAAACAAATGAGGTTTTTGATGTAATACAGAAACCCATTCGTGAATATCTCGGGCTATATTATAAGTTTTAATATCATTGATTTTTACTGCACCATTTGTTGGTATGACAGAACCGAGCAACAGTTTTGCAATAGTACTCTTTCCCGCTCCACTTTTTCCGAGAATTGCAATTTTTTCCCCTTGGCAAATTTGTAAATTCAATCCCTTTAACACCATTTTTGAATCCTCTATATAACGAAAGTACACATCTTCAAAGGATACAGTAAAATGGTATTGAACTTTCAACTGTTGTAAATACTTTGAATCAGTTTCTTGTAAATCAACACCGGTATGTTCTACTTGTTGAATACGTTTTAAAGATGTATCATAATTCGTTAAATCAGTTATTGCTTTTGGGATTGGTGTGAAGGCCTCCATTACTGGAAAGACAACAAGAATAAAAGCCGCAATCCATAAATGACTAAAGACGCCCAACTCCACTTGATTACTTACAAACAAGATCATTAATAGAACAACAACGGCAACGGTACATTGAAGGAAAAAGTCTCGTAAGTGATGAAATCGTTCCAGTTTCATTTCTTGAAAATCATATTCTCTTTCATCTTTTTCATAGGCTGTAAGGAAGTCTTTTTGCCGACCGCTTATTTTCACATCGCTTAAACCCATTACAGCATCGGTTAATTTTCCATAGAGCCTCGTTCGAATCCTTTTCATTTCCATTTGGCCTTTTTGATTAGCGAGTAAGCTTAGTAGTGGAACGATCACAACTAATAAAAAGAAAATGCCTAGCATCAGTAGTGCGAAGGGAATTGAAAAGAATCCTAAAGAAAGAACGATTAAAACATAAAGAACTAAAGCGACTAATGTTGGAAAGATCGTTTTTAAATACAAATTTTGCAAATGCTCTAAATCATCCGCCAAAATTCCTAATAGATCCCCCGTTTTAAACCGGGATTTTAAAGTTAAACTTTGCGGTTCAAGGTGTTGATACAGGCGAACCCGCATTTTAGATAAAATTTTCAACACAAAGTTATGACTAATTAGTTTTTCGAAATAGCCAAAAACTGGCCTTGCAATTCCGAATGCTCGCACTAACACAATAGGAACGTAAACCATTAAAATATTATAAGGTTGGGTGGACGATTTGGAAATTAAATATCCGGATGTAAACATTAATGCCCCTGCGCTAACCATCGTTAGCACCCCTAAAACAATGACGAAAATAAATAGTTTTTTATTGTCTTTCACATAAGGGCGAATCCACGAGTGATTCCATATATCGAATAACGGTTTTAACATTCCTCCACCTCCTCCTTGTACTGCGCTTGAATGAATTGATAGTAATGACCCTTTTTCTTGATTAATTCCTCATGGGTCCCCATTTCAACTAGCTTTCCTTCATTTAATACAAGAATCCAATCCATCTCAACCATCCAATGAAGGCGATGGGTAGCAAAAAAGACGAGACGATCTTCAAGAAGTGGCAACATTTTTTGTTTTATGTCATATTCCGTTTCAATATCTAAATGAGCAGTTGGCTCATCAAATAATAAGATTTTTCTTCCTTTATCTAAAAAAGCACGTGCTAACGCAACCCGCTGTTCTTGTCCCCCGCTAATCATGCGACCGCTTTCCCCTAACACTTCGTCCAGTCCATTCGGTAAAGCATTTACAATTTCAGTAAGACCTGCCAGTTCACAAGCTCGTTCAATTTGTTCTCTCGTGGCATTTGGTGTGTAAAAGGAAATATTGTTCGCTAACGTATCATTAAAAATATAAGGTTTTTGAGGAATGTACAAAATTTGTTTTTGCCAACTATCATTTCTTAAACTTGAAAGTTCTTGATCGTTAATTTGAATTACACCATTATTCGGGTCCAAAAAGCCGCTTAATAGTTGTATGAATGTAGATTTCCCTGAACCGCTACCACCAATGATCCCAACTTTTCCAAAACCTTTCCATGAAAATGAAACCCCTTCGACCGATGGCTTATTCCTCTCTTCATGAACAACTGTTACATCCGAAAAAGAAATCGTTGAATGCTCATCCCATTTTGGTAGTAATACATCGTTTTTTTGCAAATCTTTAGTTTGGATAATTCGATGAATTTCTGTTAATGCATTTTTTCCGTCAAGGGTTGCGTGATAATCTGAACCAAAATCGCGAATTGGTTGGAAATATTCTGGGGCTAATATTAATATTACTAGAGCGGGATATAACGTGATCTCCCCATCAATTAAAGCAAGTCCAAGGAAGAGCGCAATAATCGCTACAGATAGACTCGTAAAAAACTGAAGAGAAAAGGATGATAGAAAAGCAATGACTAACGTTGCAATGGTCGATTTTCGATATCGTTCACTCACCTGTTCAATATTTCGATCATAATCCTTACTTAACCCTAGCAATCGTAACGTTTCTAATCCTCTTAATGAATCGACAAAATGATTGGATAACAATTGATACGTTTTATACTGTTTATCTGCTCGGTATTTAGCAGCTTTCCCAAGAATGATGAGGAAAAACAGTAAAGTTGGTAAAACAACAACTAAAACGACGGCAGATCTTATATCAAGGGTAAGGGTATAAATGAATATAAACGTTGGAATGACAAGCATGTTAAAAATCTTTGGTAAAAATAGTTTAATGTAATTTTCAACTTGAGAAATTCCTTCCAACGCCATTGTAACAATATTTCCCGTACCTTCTTTTGCGGTGATATTCGGTCCGATTTCGAACAGTTTCTCGTTTAATTGTTTACGAATGTCGCTACCAGATTTCATCGAATAACGATCCATTATTCGATTTCTAAAAAAGTGTAACAAATGTTTTCCAGTATAAAAAAGGACAAATAAAAGGATAGGAAAAAGCTGTGTTTCAAGCTCTTTCCCATCAAATAAATTCGTAATCACTGTCGCTAAACTAACTGCTTGAGCAATGGTTAAAACTCCAGTCAAAACGGCGGTTATGAAAAGAATTCCAAATATCTTCTTAATTCCTTTTAATTTCAACAATGTTTGATCAATCATGATCTCACCTAATTTTTTGGATGTATACGTTTACGGAATACGTAATAACTCCAGATTTGATAACCAAGTACGAATGGTAATAATGTAACAGCTACCTTCGTCATAACAGATAGGGTATACTCTCCACTAGCCGCATTATCAATCGTTAAATTAAATGCCGGATCGATAGTGCTAATCATTACTCGTGGGAATAAACCGATAAATAGCATTGCAACTGTAAATACAATACTTAACCCGGACATCGTAAATGCTAATCCTTCTCTTCTTTTATTCGCAAAGATAATGCCGAGTATAGTAGTTAAAACTACAGCACCTAATAGTATTGGTGTAGCTAAAGGTCTAACGATAAATAAATCTGTTGAAACATACGTAAGTGCTGCAAAGACAACTAAACCAATGAATAACACAACATACACTTTATTCAATAACGAAAGAGCTCGGTCGTGTACAGGTCCTGTCGTTCGAAGTCCTATATAAGTTAACCCATGAACGAGGCTTAATAAAACAACAGCAAGTCCACCAACAACAGAATAAGCATTTACAAAGTCAGAAAACGTACCGTACATCGTCATCGTTTCATCAATCGGAACCCCTTGAATTAAGCTCGTGAACAACATGCCTAACAAAAAGGGTGATAAAAAACTACCGATGGCAATACACCAATACCAAAGATTCAAATATTTATCTGTTTTCGTATGATGAATATATTCAATCGCAACTCCTCTAGCAATGAGCGCCAATAAGAAGATAACGAACAATGTATAATATCCACTAAACATCGTTGCATACCAGTTTGGAAAGGCAGCAAAAAGCGCACCGCCCGCTGTAATTAGCCAAACTTCGTTAGCATCCCAAAACGGTCCAATCGTCGTTAGCAACTGAGTCCGTTCATCTTTATTTTTAGCAAGGAGTCTCGTTAACATGCCTACACCAAAATCGAATCCTTCTAAAAAGAAGAAGCCGATAAATAATACCGCTATTAAAATAAACCAAAGTTCTGGTAAACTCACGATTTAAACGCCTCCTTGCTTAGTAAGTCAACATTTTCATCCGTTATCTGTTCTACATATGGACCACGTTTCGCAACTCTCGCAGTCATGTAAATCATGACAATCGCTAAAATAACGTAAGCCGATGTAAAGGAGATTGTTGAGAACAACACTTGTCCCGCTGTCACATTTGGTGACACCGATTGAGCCGTCGTATAATACCCCATCACTGTCCAAGGTTGTCTTCCGATTTCAGTCATAATCCATCCTGCTGTATTCGCAATGAATGGAATCGCGATAGAAACAACTAACGCTTTTAAGAACCATGTTTTCTGTTCAATTGTCCGACGATAGCTATACCATAAACCTAACATACTAATAAGAACCATTAATCCACCGAAGCCAGCCATAATACGGAAACTCCAGAAAACAGTTTTTACTGGTGGAATATAATTACCCTCTCCGTATTTTTCTTCATACTCTTGTTGAAGACTAAGCATCCCTGGTACGGCTCCTTCAAACTTCCCGTAAGCTAAATAACTTAAAGCATACGGAATATCAATTTGCCAATTATTTTCTTGATTTTCTACATCGATGTCCGCAATTAAAGTCCAGTCTGCAGGGTCTTCACTATCTTCCCAAAGCCCTTCACTAGCAGCCATTTTCATCGGTTGAGATTCCATTAAATGCTTTGCTTGGTCGTGCCCGCTAAAAGCGATTCCGAATCCACTAATTAAAGCAACAACCATTGCCATATTGAAAGACTTACGGAAAAAATCTAGATGGCGTTTTTTCATAAAGTTATAAGCACTAATTCCTGCTACAACAAATGCACCTGTTGCTAGAGCCCCAAATATTGTATGTGGGAACTCAACAAGCAATTGAGGATTTGTTAAAAGAGCCATAAAATCGGTTAAAACCGCTTTACCATCTATAATTTCAAATCCAACTGGCTCCTGCATGAAGGAATTGGCAGCTAATATCCAAAGAGCTGACAACATCGTACCGATACTTACAAGCCAGGCTGAAGCTGCTATCATCCATTTAGGTAACTTATCTCTACCGAAAATCCATACCCCAATAAAAGTCGATTCCATAAAGAATGCAAGTAATGCTTCCACGGCTAATGGTGCTCCAAATACGTCACCCATGAACCGAGAATATTCAGACCAGTTCATACCGAATTGGAATTCTTGTAAAATCCCTGTGACGACACCAATCGCAAAAGATAATAAAAAGACTTTCCCCCAAAACTTAGACATTTCTAAATAAATTTCTTTTTTCTTTACAACATAAAGCGTTTCCATTATTGCCACTAAAAAGATTGTTCCAATGGACAATGGAACAAAGAAAAAGTGGAATACTGTTGTGATTGCATACTGTATACGTGCTAATAAAAGTACATCCACATTTATATCCTCCTTATTGTTGTTTTCAACTTCAAATAAATTATGTTTATAAATATTATAGTTTTGTTATACTAAGATGGGTTTTTAATTTTTGAACAATCCATCACAATAATGTGTTAATACTGTATCAATATTGAAAACTATGTCTATTCTGTGTTCTAAATGTGAAATAATTGAGAATATATGGTTAAAACCCATTATTTCACAAAAAAATTATTATTATTTGTTTCTTCATTTATTACTTAACTCAAATCTCCATATTATGTAAAAGTTATTTTTATATAACTTTGTTATTTCTACTTCCCCTATTCATTACTTTTCTATGAATCTCTACTAGCATCACATTCAAATCTTTCCCTTTAAATATTCATATGAATCAATTTCATAAATCATAGTTTTTCTGAAGTATAGAGTACCCCTATACTAAAAACTTCGTTTTTTTTTAATTATGCAACTTGGTTTTGTTGCTGTAATAAAGCATTGATTCGATCAACTGCTAGTTTGCAGGTATTATAAATTAACGTCACCAGATTGAAATGCATTTTTGCTTTCTTTCCTGTACGATGACGGACATTGTTTAATTGAAAGTATTCCTTTAAATAAGCGTTAACGCGTTCGACTGCTGTACGTTCTTGATAAAGCTGTTTCCATCGTTCTGTCCCACGTGCTGGATAGGTAAATTTACGGATATCTATATCACATTTGATTTTGAAAACTTTTTGGCAAAGGGTGTCTTCTCGTAATGGGCAAGTTGCACATTCCTTTGGACGTGTGAATTTTAATGTATTGTACTTAGCGTCAAAGCTGTCATATTGGTAACTATGTTCACGCACACAGGTTGGACGAAAATGTTCATCGAATCCTATATATTCTCCTTCTCGGCGAACGTTGTAAGGAATCACGACTCGCATGGACTGTGATACGGCTTGACGGTAAATAGGTTCAACATCATAACCAGCATCAAATATAGCGATTGTAAATTGACCGTTTCCTAAGTGATGAAGTTTTTTCAATAATGGAATCGCAGCTTTACAATCACTTAAATTACCTGAGGACATCAAACGAGTGATGATATATTGACTTTTCGTCGAAACAGCTAAATGTGCTTTATAACCAAACCAGAATGTATTTTTTCCTTTACTATTCTTTTTCACACCCCATTTTGGCTCAATCGGTACATCCTTCCAAAGGGTTTCTAATGGGATATCCAGCTGTTGTAAACGCTAAACTAGAATCAACAGTTTTCCACAAATAGAACTCAACAGAATTCCCCAAATAAGATTAAACAGTTTCCCCACCATCAATCACTTTCAAATATACTGTTACTAGTCTATTGAAAGTGAGGAATTAGGAGTGAACAGATTTATGCTTTACATCGAGATTCATCGTTTATACAAAGAGGGATTCTCCAAGAGTGCTATTGCAAGAAAACTAAATATTTCAAGAAATAGAGTGATAGATTATTTGAATATGAGTACTGATGAGTTTGAAGAATTTTTAAGTACATTACGTACAAGAGAAAAGAAACTAGACCCTTATCATGATCAAATTCTAGGGTGGTTGAAGGAACATCCTGATTTAACTGCTGCACAAGTTTATGATTGGTTGGAAGAAAAGTTAGGTTTCAGGGAAGTCGCTGAGAACACTGTACGAAATTATTTAAACGAAATGAGGGATTACTATCGGATTCCAAAGGTAAAGGTTCAGAGGACATATAGTGTAGTTCCAGAATTACCAATGGGAAAACAGGCTCAAGTGGATTTTGGACAAACTACCGTCAAAAACAGACAAGGTGAGAATAAAAAGTTGTATTTTATCGCATTTGTTTTATCACATTCAAGATATAAATATGTAGAATGGCTCGATCGACCTTTTCGTACTTCCGATATGATTCGAATGCATGAAAATGCATTTGAATACTTTGGAGGAATGCCAGAAGAAATGGTCTATGACCAAGATGCGTTATTAGCAGTTAGTGAAAATGCAGGTGATTTAATTCTTACAGCTGAATTTACTAAATATCATCATACCCGTAAATTTAATGTTTATTTATGTAGAAAGAGTGATCCGGAATCAAAAGGTAAAATTGAACAGGTTGTGAAATTTGTAAAAAATAATTTTAGCAAAAATCGAGTATTCGATCATCTTTCAGATTGGAATCAATCGTGCCACGCTTGGTTGAAAAGAACAGGAAACTATAAAGTTCATCATAATACGAAAAAGAGACCTTCTGAAGTGCACGCCCTGGAAAAGCAACACTTAAAGAAAGTCTCTGGTACTTACATTTTCGCAAATGTTTCAACTCCAAGTATAACAAGAAATATCCATAAGGACAATGTTATTCGTTATGAAGGAAATCGATATAGCGTTCCTAAAGGAACATATAGAGCAGATGCCCCAAATCTTGCTTATTTACAAGAAGAGGATGGTTGGTTAATTATTCGACTGAAAGAAACTGGGATGGAGTTAGCAAAGCACCGAATATCCGAAGGAAAAGGATTGATTATTACAGATCCCTCCCATCGGGAACATAGCACAAGTAAACGAGATCTTTTAATTCATCAAATTCAAGAAACATTCATAGATAAAGAGAATATTCAATGGTTAATACACAAATTGAAAGAACGATATCCACGTCATTTAGTGGATCAACTCAAAGTACTACAACAAGCCATCAGAATTTACCCAAATCATTGTGAGGAAGCTTTATCTGAAATGAAGAAACTTGGAATGACCAGTGCAAATGATTTTCGGGATATTGCACATGCATTATCTGTACAATATCAAAAAAGTTCACCTAAAATCGTTGAATTGAATGAGAAGTATAAAGATTTATCAGCACCAGAACGATCCGAAGACATTTATTTAAAAGTCTTATCTGGAGGTGAAAATGAATGAATCATCATCCCTATGAAATTTTACAAGATAAATGTCGTACCTTGCGCCTCGCTGAGACGGCTAAAGAATTACCGAATTTACTCCGTGAAGCTGAAGCAAAGAATTGGACATATCATGAACTGGTTTATGAAATCTTAAGCTATGAGATGCGATGTAGAGAGCAGAAAAATAATGAGAGATTAATGAAATGGGCAGAGTTCCCAGAAATATTGACGTTTGATACCTATGATTTGAAGGAACAAACAGCTCTTGGTGAAAAACAACTAAATGTATTAAAAGAACTGAATTGGATTGAAGAATTTTTTACTTTAATTTTGATGGGACCAACAGGAGCAGGAAAAACACATTTATCCGTTGCATTAGGAATACACGCTGTGGAGAGAGGATACAAAGTATCCTTTCAGACTGTCGACAAACCCCAACTCAAATGTTTCATTTGAGTTGGGGTTTGTCTTTTTTTGCTCATCATTTTCTAAGATTCTTCTCTTATTTAGGCTGGACATGGTCTTTTCCATGTCCAGTTTGCCATTTTCTTTAAGTTCATGGCAGCGAAAGTAAGCATCGCCTGCATGGACAATTTTTCCAGTCCTCGTAGAGTTGTCCATCGCATGCCATGCTTCTCTTTTCCATCGGCAAAGACCCGTTCAATCGTTTCTTTGCGCTTATCATATATATTTCTATTGATTTCTGTATGTCTTAAGTGGTCGACTTCTTCCACATAGTGCTCCCAAATGTGGCGATGAATAAATTTAGTGTGATCTTTACTTTGGGTACACTTTTCTAAAAATGGGCACGTTTTACATATTTCCGGTTTCGAAGCGTACTGTCGATATCCTTCTCTTGTTGTTGTTCGGTATTCAAGAGTTTGGTTGTTTGGGCAGATATAACAATCATAATGCTCATCGTATACATATTCATACTTTTTAAAGAAACCGTCCTTTGTTCTAGGCCTTGTATATGGCATGACTGGACGAATCTCTTTATCCAATAGACTTTTCGCATTCGCTGGGGTTTTGTATCCGGCATCTACGGCTACTGCAGTTGGTTTGCCTACTTTTTCGATGACTTGTTCGAGTAATTGACCAAACACCTGACTATCATGAATATTCGCTCCCGTTACCTTGGTAGCTAAGACAAAGCCTTTTGCATCACAGGCGGTATGAAAAGAATAGGCAAACATCTTTTCCCGTTCATCTTTTACGTAATAGCCACTATCAGGATCGGTTGTACTGACCTTTATTTCCTTGGTTTCTTCATTCTCTTTCGGGGGAAAGGGCTTTTTTCCATGGTTTTCACGGTCTTGGTTAATCTCTAACTCTAATTGCGCTTGATAGCTTTTTGTTTCTGCCCGGACAATTTTCTTATCGAACTTCTTTTTATTGGCGCTCGCTTTGACATGTGTTGAATCAATAAAGGCAACAGATGCATCCACTAATCCTTTATTCATCGCTTCTTTTAAAATACGATAAAAAATCTGTTCAAATAAATCAGTACCTTGAAAACGACGAACATAATTCTTGCCGAACGTTGAAAAATGAGGAATTTTCTCTGTGAAACCATATCCTAAGAACCATCGATACGCCACGTTGGTTTCAATTTCTTTGATCGTTTGACGCATGGATCGAATACCAAATAAATACTGCACAAAGACCATTTTAATGAGCACAACAGGATCAATACTAGGCCTTCCGTTATCTAGGCAATAGGTATCTTTGACAAGATCGTAAATAAAATCAAAGTCTATGGCTTGTTCAATCTTCCTTACCAAATGATCTTCTGGAACCAATTGATCAAGAGCCACCATTTCCAATTGATTTCGATTATTGTCAGTACGCTTCGATAACATCCTAAATTTCCCCCGTTAACCAAGAATTCTATCCCTATTATACAAAAAAGCCTGTAGATTTGGCCCCTAGTTAGGGACTTTGTCTACAAGCTGAGAGGATACAAAGTATCCTTTGTCTCCATGAATCAGCTTATGTATATTTTAAAAACAAAAGAATATATCAATAAATCTAAAATACGCTACAAACGTATTATAGCTTCGGATTTAATTATTATTGATGATGTCATGTACATGACTTACGAGACTCAGGAAGCCAATCTATTTTTCCAGTTTATCTATGATTTATATGATAAAGCAGCATTCATTCTAACCTCTAATAAAGGGCCAAATGAATGGGGAAAATTTCTTGGTGATCCTACTTTAACAACAGCTATACTTGACCGTTTATTACATAGGAGTGAAATTATCACTTTCGATAACGAAACGGATAGCATTCGTATGAAATACAGAAAGGTATTATTTTAATTTAGCAAACTGTTGAATCTTAATTGTAGAAAACTGTTTAAAATTATTTGTGGAAAATTGTTTAATTCTACTTGACGGTTACACAAAGGGGGCAAGCCATAATTATATTTGGACTTTGCAAGGCAAAGTAGCCTATCATGCCCACCACCATGTAAAGCGTCAAATATGCAAAAATTTATGCATAACCTTAATTGCCAAACACTACAAAAATTAATTACCATCAACAATTTTACGACTTGAATAGAGAATTCCCTTCTTTTAAGGGCTACATTTCCTTTACGGAATTGTACAAAAGTATTGGAAATTTTAGTTAATCTTTTAAAAACAGTAAAAATAATATTTAAGCGTTGACATTATACCCTAATGGGTATATGATATCGTTAGAGTAACAAAGAAAGGGAAAAGGAGGTTTCAAATCATCTATCTTAAGATAATGTATTGCTGTCAATTCAAGTTTTGCTCTAATTTGTGTTGGAGTTCTATTCAAAATTAGAAGAAAAAACAATTTCTGTAATAAAATATTTATCCATACATGAAGAAAAAAGATTCCATGACGGCAAATTTTTGATTTTATATTCAACAA